>NZ_JBNHEQ010000069.1:0-71135 GCF_050016015.1 Dapis hubbardiae BLCC-M172 | reverse complement strand
GTAACGGTTTTAACCAGAGGTAATTATCAATTATCCATTATCAATTATCAATTATCAATTATTGAACCTATCTATCAACCAATAAGTAATCATTTCTCCCCTACCTTTAACTGGAATAGACCCCCGTGACTCTAATAAAAAGTTATCTTTTAAAAGTTGATAAGTAGCTTCCGTGAGTTGAATTTTACTAGATATTCCACTTGATTCCATCCGAGATGCTACATTTACTGTATCACCCCACAAATCATAAATAAACTTTTTAATGCCAATAACTCCTGCTACTACAGGTCCAGTATTAATACCAATACGAATTTGGAAAGCTTCTCCTCGATCGTTAAAAAATTTCCTAATTGCCTTTTGCATATCTAATGCCATATTAGCGATCGCCTCTGCATGATCTTCTCTAGCTGTGGGTAAACCACCAACAACCATATAAGAATCTCCAATTGTTTTAATTTTTTCTAAATCATGTTGTTCAGTTAATTTATCGAAAACTGAGAAAATTTGATTCAGCATATCCACCAGTTCACTGGGAGATATCCGAGCCGAAAAACCAGTAAAATCGACAATATCAGCAAATAAAATAGTCACATTTTCAAACCGTTTGGCAATCGGATGTTGATTTTGTTTTAATTTTGTAGCAATCTGAGCAGGTAAAATATTCAACAATAAGTGGTCAGATTTTTGTTGTTCTAATCGCAGAGCAGTTTCTACATATTTACGTTTTGTAATGTCTTGAATAGTACCTTCATAGTAAAGTATTTCTCTGTCAATATTGCGAACTACACGAGCATTTTCAGAAATCCAGATTACACTACCATCGGCACGATAAACCTCTGATTCAAAATTCGATACAGAACCATATTTTTCAAGATTAGCAATAAACTCAGAGCGACGATTTTGATTAACATATAATTGTTGGGCAAGATCGGTTATCTGATTCTTTAACTCTGTTTCTGAGGAAAAACCATACATTTTTAATAATGCTGGATTTGCACTAATAAAGCGTCCATCAGGAGTAGTTTGAAATATCCCTTCTGCTGTATTTTCGAAGATGCTACGGTATTTTTCCTCTGCTTTTTGCAGTGCATCTAGCACCCGTTTGCGTTCTGTAATATTACGCGCCACCCAAATTACACAGTTATCTGGTAATGGTGAAATGCTAGCAGTAAACCAAATTTCATCAGGTTTAGGAATGGGAGAATGGGGATGAGGAAGTGATTCACTAGATTGGTAATTAGGAACTTTACATGAGATACCCCATACAGAATTATACTCTTGGCGCTTAGGATCATTCTGTTGATTATTAGATACGAGCAGACTATATTCTAAATTCACAGTTTCCTTTGTATTCAGCACCCGTTGAATATTAATCATAAATAGATTAGCTTGTTTAGGGGGTAAAACCTCATAAACACTTTTGCCAATCAATTCATTGATAGGAGTATACAATACCTCCGAATTAGTAGATAAGATTTTGACATATCTACCTTGAGCATCGAAGACAGTAATTACATCAGTCATTGCTTCAAACAACACCCGTAGTTCTGCTTCCGATTTTCGTAAGGCAGTCTCTACACGATGACGTTCTGAAATTTCCGTCATTAGCAAACGATTTGATTGTCTTAAAGCTTTAGTTCGTTCCTCAACCTTGCTTTCTAACTGCTGATTAGCTCTTTGTAAAGCTTCCTGTGCTTCTTTCCGTTGTGTAATATCCTCAACAGTTCCCTCATAACGAATTAATTGACCATCTCGATCCCAAACAGCTTTAGCATTTTCAGATATCCAAATTAGACTGCCATCTCGACGATAAATTTGTGATTCGTAGTTAACTACAGCACCCTGCTCCTTTAATTTTTGCATAAATTGCTCTCGGTATTTAGTATTACCGTAAAGTTGATGTTGTAAGCAGATGACATTAGCAATCACTTCTTTAGGAGAATCATAACCATAAATTCTAGCTAATGCTGGGTTAGCACTGATAAAGTATCCATCTGGAGTTGCTTGGAAAATTCCTTCAACAGCATTTTCAAAGATAGTACGATATCTTTCTTCAGCTTGTCGTACTGCTGCTTCTGCATACTTGCGGTCACTAATATCAATACCTATCGCAAAAGCAGCTGCTCCTTGAGCATATTTCTTGGAGACAATTAAATAATTTCGGGCAGTACCATTAACGTAAGCAGATACTTCTCGATAGTCATCCTCAGCAGGACTGGCAAAGAATTGTCCCATAAACTCACTAAATTCTTGACTAGCTTTGAGAAAGCCAATATTTTGACCTACAAAAGCTTCTTGAGGTAAATTGTAGGTTTGTGCTAAGTGTTTATTAACTCCTAAGTAGCGTAAATCTGAGCTTACCCAAGATACAATTCCTGGTACTGCTTCTAAAATAGTTTTGAACTGTTCTTGAGTTGCTCCAAGTTCTAACTCTGCTTGTCTGTGTTCGGTAATATCAATCCCCACTACAAATGCTGCTTGATTGTGATTATATTTGCGAGCAACTATTAAATAATTTCGATATAAATTGTGGTGTTTTGAACTAATTTCAGAGGTTATTTCCTGGTGAGGACTAGCAAAAAAATCTTGGAGCAAAGAGTGAAATTTAGAATTATTGTCTACAAAACCAATATTTTTTCCTATAAATTCGGCTCGTGGAAGGTTAAATGTATCAGCTAATTTTTGATTGACTTCAATATAGGTTAAATCTGAATTAATCCATGAAACCATTCCGGGAACAGCTTCTAATACTGTTTCTAGTTGTTCTTTACTAACTAACAGATTTTTTTCTGCTTGTTTGCGCTCGGTAATATCTATACCTACTACAAAGGCAGCTTGGTTTTCATTGTACTTTTCGGCAACAATCAAATAGCTTCGATATTTCCCATAAATTTCTGATACAAATTCACCTATTATTTCGGGTTCATTACTAGCAAAAAACTTCTCAATAAAATCATAAAATTCATAATTTGTTCCTAAAAAACCAATATTTTTCCCCGGAAATTCTGCTCTGGGTATACCAAAAATGTCGGCTAATTCCTGATTAACTTCTATATAATTCAAATCTGAACTAATCCAAGATACTGTACCTGGTACTGCTTCTAATACAGTTTCTAACTGTTCTTTTGCTTTTATTAACCTTTTTTCTGCTTGTTTGCGTTCGGTAATATCTATACCTACTACAAAGGCGGCTTGGTTTTTATTATACTTTTCTGCAACCACTAAATAATTGTGAGGTTCACCATGAACCATTGATATAATTTCACGAGTTGTTTCTAAGTAAGAACTCTCAAAAAACTCTTCTACAAAGTCATTAAATTCAGAACTTGCTCCTAAAAAACCAATATTTTGGTCTACAAATTTTTCTCTGGGTATACCAAAAATATCAGCTAATTGCTGATTCACTTCTATATAGCGTAAATCCGAACTAATCCAAGATACTGTACCTGGTACTGCTGCCAAAACTGTTTGTAACTGTTCTTTAGCTATTTTTAAATCTTTTACTGCTTGTTGGTGTTCAACAATTTCTTCTATTAACTGATCGTTTGATTCTTTTAGTGCTGCAGTACGCTCTTGAATTATATTATTTAATTCTTGTCCTGTTAAGTTGGAATTTGAATTGGCTTCTTCAAGTTCACTAACAGTTTGACGCAGTTCTATTAACTCTTTAATTAGTTCATCTTTAGTCTTATCTTGATCGTTCATAATTTCAACATCTTATGATACTATACAAAGAAATTTATTCAAGTTTAACTATGTATTTATTCATAAATAATTATCTTGATTTTTATCAAATTTTGGGATAAATAAATCTCATAATGTTGCCAACTAAAAACTATATAAGCTGCAAGTTAACTTGATTGATAAAGCCTACAATTTTAAATTTACTTATCTCTATTCGACAAGTTTAATATGTCAAGAATGTATGAAATATTTGTGGGATTATCTAGTAGATGCTTTCGAGAAAAATTCCGATTGACTATTATGTAGATTTTTCTCCGATTTAATATCTCTGTATTTCTACTTTTGAGGAGATTACTACAATAATATAAATGCACTATCTTCTATTTTAACATATACATTTCTTAAGTGTCAAAATTAGCCGTAAGCTAGAAATAATTTGTTAGTTTGAGCATAACTAAGTAGCTAAATTTGAGATTTGTTAAGATTCTCAGTCACAGTTGTGTAGATAATATCCGGAAAATATAGCTGAAGTCAGAAATCAGAAGTCAGAAGTCAGACGTTTTAATGAAGAAGGAAAAACCTTACAGTGCTTTTGCTGATACATGACCTTATATAGAACCCCTGAAGGGATCTATTTGAGAGTAGGGGAGTAGGGGAGTAGGGGAGTAGGGGAGTGGGGGTAGGGACGTTGCATGCAACGTCCGTACGGGAGTGTAGAGAGATGGGGAGATGGGGAAATGGGGAGATGGGGTGTATTAGATATCTCCCACTCATCCCATCATCAAATCAATTATTACCGATTTTTTATCAATTAATTCTCCCTCCAACCTATTTTCTGGAGATACGCTTATGGCTTTTATAAGAGCTAAAACCCAGTAGGGGCGAATTCGCATTTACAAGCAGAAATCACTCCTACTGTGGTCTAGGTAAATGAAAACTACAGTAAATCTAGGGTGGGTATTTCTGTAAGTTGTATAGGGATGATACCAACAAAGATTATATTATTCACCCTTTCTACCTAAGCTAAAACTTTCTATAATACAGCAATACAGTCAATTTCTACAAGTACGTCTTTGGGTAAACGTGCTACTTCTACACAAGCACGAGCGGGTGCATTTTCCGGGTCGAAGTATTTGGCGTAAATATTATTGACGGTAGCGAAGTCGTCCATGTTTTTCAGGAAGACTGTGGTTTTGACGACATTTGACCAAGTGGCTCCTGCTTCAGTGAGGATAGCTTCGAGGTTTGCCATGACTTGTTCTGTTTGTTTACTTACATCGTCGGTATAGACTATTTGATTAATTCTAGTGTCGATCGCTATTTGACCAGAGACAAAGAGCATTTGGCCAGTGGTGGCGATCGCTTGATTATATGGGCCAACTGGGTCTGGTGCTTTGTCAGTTTTGATTATTTTACGGGTTGTCATATTCTGATTTGTTGTTTCTTTTGTTGGTTGATTATCGGTAGGTGTTTCTGATTGAAAATTTTCAGGTTGATACATTTCACCATCTGGCATTATTGCATAAGTAAAGTTGGTTTCTTCAACTTTCCACCCGTAAACTTTAGCATCTGTTAAATCTGCTATTTGAAGATTTGCCCTAGTTAAATTTGTCTTAGTTAAATTTACCTTTTTGAGACTTGTTCTTTCTAAATTTGCATTTTCTAGGGAAGTTTTTTGTAGATTAGCATTGTCTAATATTGCTCCTGTTAGGTCTACATTTTTCATATTTAAACATGACATATCTAAAGATAAATTTACTGCTCGTAATTTGGCAGACTGTAGATTTGATTGTTTAAAATTAACGCCCTTTAGAATTGCCCAACTAAGTTCAGCTTCAAATAAATTTGTTTCTGACATATTAGCAGCATAAAGGTTTGCTCTAGCTAAGTTGGCATTTTTTAGAGAGGCTTTACTGAGATTAGCAGATGTTAAGATTGCTCCACCAAAATTAGTTTTTTCTAGATTACTATTAGTAAAATTTGCTGTGTTTAAATTAGCTTTACTTAAATCAGCATTGCTAATATCTGACCAGCTTAAATTAACAGAAGTTCCATCTACTAATTCACTCAAATTTGCACCTACTAAAGATACTCGACTTAGTTGAGTACCATTCAATTTAGCTCTACTCAAATTTGCTCTAGTCAAATCTGTCACTTCAAGTCTTGCATTACTTAGATTTGTATTTGATAAATCAGCTTCAGTTAAATCTGCTCCTCTTAGGTCTATACCATTTAAGTCTGCACCTTTAAGGTCTACTCCTCTTAAATTTTCAGCTCCAAAATTTCTGATTCCTTCAGCATATTTTTCTAGGAGTTCCTGAGCATCCATAATTTTCCTGTGAATTAATTTTTTATGATTTTACTACTATTGATATTCAACAATTTATCAAGCAAATATATAACTATAAGAAATAACTCGTGAAAAAAAACTGTAGGGGTTTGGAATAGGGGTTTGGAGACCAAACCCCTACGGAAATGACACAAGTTATTTTATCAGTTAGATTTTGGGGCGGGTTTATTTCATCTGATGGTTAAGCTCGTAAATTTAAACTAGAAACCGACCGTACTATTACAACATTTTGGGTATGTCATACCCCTACGTTAAAATCTTACAAGCTGTTGATAAGTGCTATATTTCTACCTAATTATATTTATAGAAAAGGATTAACGTTCCCCAAAATATTATGCCGATAATTAATAACACTGCTATAGTAATTTCCACAGTTATAAAGTACATCTACGATCCCCCTAAATCTCCCTAAAAAAGGGGGACTTTGAAGGCTACCCCCTTTTTTAGGGGGGCCGGGGGGGATCTAAAACTATTAAAAAACTGTTATAGCTATATATAATATATAGATGTAAACCCAAATAAAAATTAATCACTATAAAAATGAAAAAAATTACTACTATTACCCTTTTATTAATTGCCGGATTAGCAACACCTATCCTAGCAGAAAATGTCGATCAACTCCGACAATTTTTAGATAACCCATCAGCAGTTTGTCAAGGATGCGACCTTAGTGGAGCTGACCTTAGTAATATCAGACGACGAGGTGCAAAACTCAGACAAACTAACTTAAAAAATGCCGACTTAAGTAACAGTAATTTTAGTGCTTCTTTCTTTACTTGTGCTGACCTAGCTGATGCTAACCTAAAAAATACTAATCTCCAATGGTCGAATTTTGTTGATGCTAATCTTCGTGGAGTTGACCTTAGAGGTGCTGACCTAAGTAATACAGATTTAAGTGGTGCTATTTTCGAGGGTGCTTTAACAGAAGGAGTCATATTAGAAGGAGCAAAAATGCCTGATGGAGCAACTATTTATGATGGTCGTGGTTTAGAATCATTTCAGCCAAGACCAATTTTTTCTCAACAAAGAGTTCAATGTTTGGGAGACCAAAAATAATATTAATTACCAAATCATTTCTCAAACTTATTTCTTTATTTTTTCCTCTTATTTATTTCTTGAAATAGAGAAATCCACCCTTATGTTGTAACATTTTATCGTAGGGGTTTGGTCTCCAAACCCAAGCAAAAATCCGATTTGGAAACCAAACCCCTACAGTTTTTTTCACGAATCATTTCATATTGCTATATGTCTATAGATCACTCAACATCTATCAAAAATTTTCCAGTTAATTACAATAAAATTACAGCAGCAGCTAATCATTTATATTCTGTAGCTCACCGCACACCTGTAATAACTTCAACTACTGTAAATAAACTGACTAACTGTGAAGTATTTTTTAAGTGTGAAAATTTTCAACGTACAGGTTCTTTTAAGTTTAGAGGAGCTTACAATGCTCTATCTCAACTATCAGAAACTCAAAAACAATTGGGGGTATTAACCTATTCTTCTGGAAATCATGCTCAGGCGATCGCTCTAGCAGGTAAATTGTTAAATATTCCCACAACTATTGTCATGCCAAACAATGCTCCAGAAGTTAAAAAATCTGCTACTCGTGGTTATGGAGCTGAGATAATTTTCTACGATATAAATGAAACAACTAGAGAAAAATTAGCGGCAAAAATTGCTGAAGAAAGAGGTTCTATAATTATTCCACCTTATGACCATCCTGATATTATTGCCGGACAAGGTACGACCGCTTTAGAATTAATTGAAGAGGTAGGACATTTAGATTTACTATTAGTATGTTGTGGTGGTGGAGGTTTACTTTCTGGCTGCGCGATCGCCACTAAAAATCTATTAAAAAACTGTCGAGTTGTGGGAGTTGAACCGAAAAATGCGGATGATGCAACTCGGTCTTTTTATTCTAAAACTCTGCAAACTGTACATAATCCTAATACTATTGCGGATGGTGCTAGAACGCCCTATTTAGGGAAGTTAAATTTTCCATTAATTTTGAATTATGTTGATGATATGGTGACAGTTTCAGAGTCAGAAATTTTAAGAACAATGTATTTTATATGGGAGAGAATGAAGTTAGTAATAGAACCAACTGGAGCTTTAGCAGCAGCAGCTTTATTAGAAGGTATTGTTAAAGTTTCTGGTGTTAGAGTGGGAGTAATTATTAGTGGTGGAAATGTAGATTTAAAACAAGTGGGAGAGTTGTTTAAATCTATCGTTTGACTGTAGATATAGCAATCCTAAATAGGTTGTCAGATATTACCGAAAAATCAATAAACGTAGGGGTTTGGTCTCCAAACCCTTTTTTCGCTGAATAGGATTTAGTAAATACTGAAACTGCTATGAAATGGAACCATTAAATAAGCTTTTCAGATTACCGAACTCCCAAGGGTTTTAACAACTAGGTAATTATTCATTATCGAGTATCAATCAATAAACGTAGGGGTTTGGTCTCCAAACCCTTTTTTCGCTGAATAGGATTTAGTAAATACTGAAACTGCTATGAAATGGAATCATTAAATAAGCTTTTCAGATTACCGAACTGCCAAGGGTTTTAACAACTAGGTAATTATTCATTATCGAGTATCAATTAATAAACGTAGGGGTTTGGTCTCCAAACCCTTTTTTCGCTGAATAGGATTTAGTAAATACTGAAACTGCTATGAAATGGAATCATTAAATAAGCTTTTCAGATTACCGAACTGCCAAAATAAAATCCTTTGGATTTGGAGACCAAACCCCTACAGTTTTGTTCACAAATTATTACTGCCAAAATAAAATCCTTAACTGAACTGTATTGTATTTGCGCTTGGGTTTGGAGACCAAACCCCTACAGTTTTGTTCACAAATCATTGATAATTAGTATAATTTAATCTAACAATTTTAAAATTGAAAAACTCAAATAAATAGTTATTAAATTATTCAAAAATTAAAAATTACAACTAATGGATTTGGATACTTTATTAGAACATTATAGATATTAGGGAAGACCAAGATATTGAGTTTAAGTCTACTAAAAATACTTTCCAAAAAAATATTTTGTCAACCCTCTCAGCTTTTGCTAATACAGATTTATCAGAAGAGGTAATTATTAATTATTAATTATTAATTGTTGAACCAACTCTTGGTCTAATACCATAATGACGATAGCGCAAATAATCTTGAATAATGCGGTTGTGGTCAAAACAAAGATTTGTGGGAATTTGCCAAGGTTCAAATATGTCTAAATTTTTCGCATCATCTGCTGCTTTCGGTTCCCCAGTCGCAGTGGCAATAAATACCACACTCATAGTATGCTGACGGGGGTCGCGGTTGGGGTCAGAATAAACATAAAATAGTTCGATTAATTCTACTTCTAAACTCGTCTCCTCTTTTGCTTCTCGTCGCGCTGCGGTTTCGACAGATTCTCCATAGTCAACAAACCCACCAGGAATTGCCCAACCAAAAGGTTCGTTTTGCCTTTCTATCAGTACAATAGGTCGTCCGGGTCGGTTGATTAATTCAATAATAGTATCAACAGTGGGAGTGGGATTACGATAGGTCATTTCAGTTATCAGTTATCAGTTAACAGTACCTCCTACTGAATTAGGAGAACAGAAAATTGGAATTTTCTTTTTTATCCCCTTGAAAGAGGACAGTTAAGACCTTATTTCTTGGTCATGTTAATTTTTGAGAGACAATCATATTGAATTTTATCTGTCTTGCTCAAAGTTGCCAAGGAATTTTAGATTTTAATTATTTATCGTTCTTATGTCCAAACAAGGCGGGAGGAGAAAGTTTTTTTTGATTACTAATTCAGCGGACATGATATTAGCTATCAGCTTTTGGAGAGTTATCATAATGTTACAAATTTATAAGTATACCTTAACTTCTATGCTATAATAAATAATAATGAGAAAGAAGTTTAAATACCTAGTAGAAAATACTTAATCAACAATCAGCTCACAAGAGGATAGTGCGAGGTATATAAAAATAAATTTCTTTTCTCACCATGACAATAGAGGAGGTGCTTGTATGTCTACTATTAGCTATACTGAGAAAAAGTATACTCTCATTCATACTGACCCAATATATGCTGAGAAAAAGTATACTCTGATCCGGAATGAGCCAAAAAAGTCTAAGCAGGTAGAACCGAAAAAGAAGCATATAAAAAAAAGAGCAAAGATCAAACCTAAAGCAAAAGTTGAAGAAGATTTAGTTGAGACATATTGGCATCAATCAGACCATGAATCTTTTCAGAATTTATTGATGAGATTTATTTATGGATTCGTCATTCCTCTGTGATTTTTAATACTTTTATTGAGGAAACTTTCTGTTTATCTAACTAGCACTAATTTAATAATTCACACAACTTTTGTACTGTCTAAATATAGTAGTTATCAACTCAGGCCGGACTTAATTAATGGATAATGGATAATGGATAATGGATAATTAATAATTATTCGGTAAAAATAAATAGTATTTACCGATAAAACTTTGATGAGAACTAACGAAATAGTCTGGAAATATTAAGGTTGACTTAATGTTTTACCGAATAATTTAAGGTTTAAAGCCTCTCACTCGCCGTGGAGAAACAAGAAAAAATTTTCCTTTTATTCAATCATCTTCCTTTTAGGGAGAGATAATTATCAATTATCCATTATTGAAAGGTATTTATTCAGTAAGTGAAGCTCTCTCCCGTTAAATCAAAGATTATAACAGGAGCTTCACAATTATCCGAGCAATCAGTTTGAAAACCCCATAGTCTTTACTGTATCTAGAATTGGTTAAGGTTGAATCCTCAATAAGATTTAATGTAAAAAGCCACAACCTTCTTCAAGCTTTTTCCAAGGGGGCCATTGTTAAGCCAGCGCGACTCAATTGCTGATGGTACAATTCTGCTTGTTCTAGAGGTCCAACCCAGACGATCGCTTGACCTTCGTTATGAACCTGGTGAGTTAGTTCCCAAGCAAGATCGCTTGTCATGCCAGGAATATATTTTTGTAGACATTCGGCGACGTGCTTAAATGTATTTACATCGTCATTCAGAACAATGACTTTGTAGTTGGGATATGGCTTATTAACAACTTGACCAGACTGTTTAGGAGCAAGAGTTGCAGATGAACTACCCCCTCCTCCAATTGCGACAATTCCTGTGATGGAATTTTTAGGACTCATAGGACTATTCTCCTTTATACATCAATAAAATTACAAAATTACATTGGGATAATTTATACATATTTTAGCTGGTTAAGGTAGGGAACGAGTGTAGCGCTACGCGCAAGTCAGAAAGTCAACAATTATTCAATCCAATTCTTTGCCCTACTAACAGCTTTTTGCCAAACGACAAAACTCTCCTGAGCTGATTGAAAATTTTCACTAGGATTAAATACCTGCTCTGGTTGACTATTACTCAGCAATTTCTGATAATCATCCCACAAACCAACTGTCAAACCAGCAGCAAAAGCAGCACCTTGAGCTGTAGCATCAATAAAAGCAGGGCGCTCAACCGGAATACCCAACAAGTCTGCCTGAAATTGCATCAAAAAATTATTTTGAGAAGCTCCACCATCGACTTTAAGATTTGCTATGGAGAACTTACTATCCTTATTCATAGCATCCACAACTTCTTTAACTTGAAAAGCGATCGCTGACAAAACTGCTCTGACGATATGTTCTCGTTGCACACCTCCAGTAATTCCTAGAAAAGCACCGCGAGCATTCATATCCCAGTGGGGTGCCCCCAAACCACTTAAAGCAGGTACAAAATAAACACCATTAGTATCTTTTACTTGTAGCGCCAAATGTTCGGTTTCTGCTGCGGAGTCAATAATTTTCATCCCGTCGCGCAACCACTGAATACAAGCTCCTGTCGTAAACATTGCTCCTTCTAAGGCGTAAGTTGTTTTAAGTTTACCGTTTGCTTCCTGACTCCAAGCTATAGTTGATAAAAGTTGATTTTGAGATTTAGTCAGACTATCTCCAGTATTTGCAATTAAAAAGCTACCTGTACCGTAGGTGCATTTTGACATTCCTGGTAAGTTGCAACCGTGAGCAAATAATGCTGCTTGTTGGTCTCCTAAAACTGTAGCGATGGGAATTGATACGCCGAATAAATCTGGTTTAGTATGACCGAATATGCCAAAACTAGGTTTAATTTCTGGCATTATTTCTCTAGGTATTTGAAACAGGTCTAATAATTCCCGATCCCAGTCTAGAGATTCGATGTTCATTAACATTGTACGACTAGCGTTACTATGATCGGTGGCGTGAACTTTTCCACCAGTTAGTTTCCACAAAATCCAAGTATCAATAGTACCTGCTAAGATATTTTTGAAGTCAATATTGAGTTTTTCTCGCTTTACCCAGTCTAGCAACCACGATAGTTTAGTAGCAGAGAAATAAGCATCTAAAATTAATCCGGTGCGCTGATGAATTTTTTCTGCTTCACCTTTTGCTGCTAATTCTCGACATAAGGATGCAGTACGACGATCTTGCCAAACGATAGCTTTGTGGAGGGGTTTCCCTGTGGTTTTATCCCAAAGAAGACAAGTTTCTCGTTGTACTGTTAAACCGATCGCTTCTACCTTTGAGGCGGAAATTTCAGTATCTCGGAAAACTCGCTCTATCATTGCATAAGTGTCTTCCCAGATTTCTTCAGCATCATGTTCTAACCAACCCGGATATGGATAATATTGGGTAAGTTCTTTGTAAACTTGACCGACACTAGCACCTTGAGAGTTGAATAATATTGCTCGGTTGCCTGTTGTACCCAGGTCGAGCGCAAGAATATATTTTTCTGTATCTGTAGTCATCATACCGTTTCATAGAAGTTATAAAGTCAAAAGTTTATTGTATGAACTGAAAATTTTAGTTGATAATAAGATAGTCTTGCATAGTAATGGTACATGGGGATGAACAATGTCTAGCAAGGGAGCAAGATGCTCTCACTGCTATTTTCTTGCAATCATTTACAGCCACTTGAGCTGATAGCTGAATGCTGAATGCTTAAAGCTATACTTGTTTTTTATTTACCATAATTACTGGTATTTTGACTAGGATTTTTAACTTTTCTTATTACTTTGGCAAATTAGCGATCGCCAATTTGCATTATTGTACATTGGGCAAATATATACTCATCAAGAAACTGTTGATTAAATGATAATTTAATTATCTATGGCTTTTATCGAGTTAGTTAGCTAAAGTTATTTTTTTTCTTTTCTATTTCCTGGTTGCCGAATTATACCAACTCCCAAAAGTCACCCTATCTTTGGATAACACTTCAGTTATTAAGTAATTAATACAGATTGAATCACCTTTTTGTTAATTATTCGGATTTTTAATTCTCTCCTACTCCCCCACTCCCTCACTCCCCTACTCTTCCACTCCTATTGCCATAATATCGATATAACCTCACATTTTGAATAGTGGTTTCTAGAAAATAATTTACTTCTAAATATTGATTCAGAGCATTTCTATATTCAGGACTAATATTATCTTTTTCTGCCAGTAAAATATAACAGGGATTTTTCGCCATAATTTTATCTAATTCTTGCAAAGGATTAGTAGGCAAAATCTGAGACATGGCTGTTAAATGACTAGGAAAAGCATATTTTGTGGGAATTTTTGTCGGCACCAAGTAATAAATTATCGGTTCATAGTTGACTACATAGATATAATCCGTCGATTTAATTCTCTGTCTCAAATATTTAGCAATAAAAGCTTCTCTGTCATCCCATGTATCTATTTTTTGGATATACCGATAATAGATAAATTCCCAATTTTTAGTTAACTTATTATAGCCAGCTTGAGCAAAAGGATATATTAAAATTAAGACCATAATTATATTGGGAAAGGAAGGTAATACAGGAGTTTTTGGCAGAGATGTGCGGAGAATTTCCGGGAATTTTTGGGAAATTATCAAAGTAGGGATTTGACTTTTACCACTTGTTTTTTTCAGTTCTCTTGCTTCCCCATAGTTATGTGCCTCTACTGATTTTTTTTTAGACAAATAAACAGACTTAATAATCACATATCCACTAATCAAACATAAAGGAGGTAATAACTGTAAAAAGTAATGATTATAAAATCGCTTAGATAACAAAACTGCCAAAAAAGCACAGCACAACCAGAGAAATAAATAGATTAAATTTCGTTCCTGTTTAAACTTACCCCTAGCAAATACAAATAAATAAATCGGACTCCAGAACAAACATAACCACAATAAAATATTTCCCAATACCTGTTTTCTAAGTCTACTCAAAAGGTCAGACCAGGAAAAATTAAACATCCCCACATACTTACTATTAGCTATGAGAGTCGCATAAATATACTCATCAAAATATCCAGAAAATTGATAAATAGCTACGATAATAACTGCGGGTAAAATTAAGCCTGCACCTAAAATTAGATAAAACCTAAATAAGGAAAAAGTAAGATTATTCAAAACAAATGAAAATTTTTCCTTTGTTAATCCCTGAAAATTATTTACAGGTTTTCCATTTTCTTTCCTCCTTCCTCCTTCCTTCTTCCTTCTTCCTTCTTCCTTCTTCCTTCTTCCCAATAAAACTAATCCCAAAACATCCATAATTACCAAATATTTTATTTGCATCCCAATTCCAAGAATTAGACCTATCAGAAATACTTTAATATTTGATAATTTCCTATCCTGAAACAATAACAAAAATGCCCCAGTAACAAAAGGAGCAAATAAAATTTCTGCATTGGCAGCCGCACCATCATTATGTAGAGAAAAAATCGCATATAAACTTCCTGCTAATAATCCTATTTTGTCTCCTTGCTTTGGGTCGATATTTGCACCAATTCTATATAAAAAATAACTGGTAAAAGTTGTAGCAATAATAGACAAAATTCTGATAGATACTATAGAATTTCCCAAGATTAGCATTGTTAGGGAAAACAAGATAAAAATACCTGGAGGTTTATTATCCCAAATTTCTATATAAGGGAGGTTGCTATTTAATAGACTATCTGCTGCTAAAATATAGATACTTTCGTCTTTGTCTAGTACAGATACAAATAAAGTCCAGAATCTTAGGAAAAATGATAATAGTATAAATGCGAGAAAAATTATTAGTTTTTGATTGATTTTTTTGGTCATATTGATAAAAGTTTAATGCTTTCTTTCATGGTAGTTTCTTTTGCTGCTATTTCTAGAGAAATTTTTATTGAATATTATTTACTTACCGAAAAATTAAGGTATAAAGCCTCTCCATTCATGGAGAAAAGACAAAAAAAAATCTTTTGAGTCAATCCTCTTCTTTATAAAAAGAGGTAATAATTAATTATTAATTATTAATTATTGAACCTAGCTACTTCATTGTTAGTTCATTCTTTCGTAAACATTCAGATATTAGCCTTTCCTACAGAATGCCACCCATTTATGTCGCGCAGCGTTATGTTGGTGACAGCCGCAAACAGCTTTTAATTAGTAATAATCCTACACCAAGTAATTAATAAGAAAGATTACCAAAGAATGCTGAAAGTAAGTTTAAATTTTCCCTCAATCTTTCAACTTTGATTCTTCCTTGACAAAGAATAATTTATATCAAGTAACATTAATTAACCCTACTGTACGGACGTTGCTACTGTAGGGACGTTGCATGCAACGTCCCTACGAGGTTGGGGAAAGATGTTTATTACAGTCATTTAATGAAACATGATATTAATGGATTACAACTAATAGCTGATGGCTAAATACTTAAATTATTTCAATTCAACTTTTCCATGGGTGCAGTTTTCGGGTCAATAATTTTTTTACTCTTACCAAATTTGATACCTAAACTCATTTTCCTTCCCTCTCCCAAAACATTAGTTACTAACCCCACGCCAAAATTTTCGTGCATCACTTTATCCCCTACTTGCCAACCTTCTGTTTGATTAGTTGTCGCTTTTTTCACAACAGTATTTTTAATCTGACGTTTTGACCGATAAATTACTTTTTTAACAGCATTAGTATTAACCAAATCTCCTGGTAATTCTCCCAAAAATTGAGATGGAATTGTGGCATCTCGCGCTCCCCAAAATTGTCGTCTTTCTGTGGCATAAGAAAGAAATAATTGTTCTTGCGCTCTGGTAATTCCTACATAACAAAGTCGCCTTTCTTCTTCCAAAGATAAAGGGTCATCTATACTCCGAAAATGAGGTAACAAACCCTGTTCTAAACCTACCATAAATACTACCGGAAATTCTAAACCTTTAGCCGAATGTAACGTCATTAACGATACAGCTTCCTGCCCATCTTGGAGGTTATCTAAATCAGAAGCCAAAGAAGCATTTGCCAAAAAACCCCCTAAACTTGTATCCTCATTATCCTCTTGAAACTGAGCAACAGCACTACATAATTCACCTAAATTTGCCAGTCTGTTATCTGCATCTTCCGTACCCTGTTTTTTCAAATCTTGAATATAACCAGAATCCTCCAAAATTCCTTCAACAATTTCCATAGCAGTCAAATTTTCTACCTCATCTTGCCAATGTTGAATTATCTCAGCAAATTTATTCACCGCTTTTGATGAACGACCTGCCAAAGCATTAACTGAAGTTGGATCATTAATAATTTCCCACAAAGGTATTGCCATCTGGGAACTAGCATTTAATAAACTATCAATTGTTGTCTTACCAATACCTCTTCTGGGAGTATTAATAATTCTGATTAAACTAACAGTATCAGCCGGATTAGCAATTACCCGCAAATAAGCCAAAGCATCCTTAATTTCTTTCCGATCATAAAATCTCAATCCCCCAATTATCACATATTTAATATCATAATGAATCAACTTTTCTTCAATAGGGCGTGACTGAGAATTAGTTCGATAAAGCACAGCAAAACTACCTAAATCTAACTCTGGGTTTTGGTCTGTAATTTCCTCAATTTTACTACAAATAAACTCAGCTTCTTCTCGCTCACTTTCAGCCTCATAACAATAAATTTCTTCTCCTAAACCCCTGGTTGGTTTGAGAATTTTATCGATACGTTGAGTATTATTTTCAATCAATTTATTCGCCACTTCCAGAATATTTTCCCGCGACCGATAATTTTCCTCCAACTTAATCATTGTCCGGGTATCTTCATCAGGCAAACCATCACCAAAATCATTCTGAAAATCCAACAAAATTGTATAATCTGCCATGCGGAAAGAATAAATAGATTGGTCTACATCTCCCACCACAAAAACAGAACGATTTTCCCAGTTATTAAAATATCTAGGCTCTTCACCATTAGTAGCTAAATATCTAATAAAATTATATTGAGTCCGATTAGTATCTTGATATTCATCCACTAAAATATGATTAAAACTTTGATGCCAATAAGCCAATACTTGCTCATTTTGGCGAAATAATTCTACAGGTATTCTGATTAGATCGTCAAAGTCAAGAGCATTATTTGCAGCTAAATTATCTTGATAAATTCCGTAGACTTCAGCAATTACTCTGCCCCGATAATCTGGCTGTGATTTTTGAAATTCTTGAGGTGACATTCCTTGGTTTTTAGCATTACTAATAGCATATCTCATAGAACGTGGTTCAAATTTTTTATCGTCTAAGTTTAGCTGTTTAGTAACAATTTGCTTAATCAAACTTTGAGCATCACTTTCATCAAAAATAGAAAAATTTTTATCCCAACGACGTTTTTTTTCATCCTGATATTTGTTAATATCAAACCGCAGAATACGAGCGCAAAGACTATGAAAAGTTCCCATCCATAAATGCTTCGTAATATTTTTATAGACCTGCGATCGCAACCTTGTCTGTTCTTCTGCTGTCAAAGCTGAAAAGGGTTTACCATATTTAGCTTCCGCCTGTTGTTGGGCAAACAATCTCTCAATGCGGTCTTTCATTTCCCGTGCAGCTTTATTTGTAAATGTCACCGCCAGAATATTTTCTGGGTGTACCCGATGATGACGTATTAGATGGGCCACACGATAAGTCAACGCCCTAGTTTTGCCGGAGCCAGCACCCGCCACAACCAACATTGGTCCGCAGAAATGTTGTACTGCTTGGCGTTGAGATAAATTTAGCTGAGAGAGAAAGTCAGTAGTTTGCATAGTTTGGATATTATATACAGCAGTTAATATATTGCATATTATCACTAAAGAGTCCATCTAGTAGGGTGTGTTAGACGGCTTAAATTCAGACTATGAAAGAGATTTAGTAATCCGTCGTAACGCACCATCAATAGTAACAAATGGTATATAGTCTGTTAGACAGTAACGCAACAGAGTGCAATAAGCGTAGGTTGGGTTGACGCAGGAAACCCAACATCAAGAAACGTCGTTTACATTAGCATAGTTTTTTTGTATAAGGTCAGGACTTACGCAAAAAACGAAATTATAAACCATCTGTAGGGGTTAACGTAGTGGTTATGCGTAACTCCTGTAGGTGTAAACCTAGGGTTCGTGCAACGAGTGGCAACCTTATAAAGTTTTGTAAAGATTATAGCCCCCACAATACTGAGGCATTTTTGTATCAATTCTGTTGTTGAACCAGAAAATAAATAAACTTGTCCGCCATCAAACCCTTTAAACAAATCTGCAACATTGACGGAGAACAGTTGAGTTGTTGCTGTAATTATCCGATTGTTATTCCTTGAGGATTATTGGAGGTCAAAAGTAAAATGTAACTATTCAGGTTGAGGTTAGCAAAGTCAAATTAAGTATTTGTACTGTTTGACTTGAGTGAAATTTTGAATAGACTGGAAATACAAAAATTGGAGATTAAATATAATGGCTAATACTGAGCAGCTAGAAATTTTAAGAAAAGGGATTGATACTTGGAATCAGTGGCGAAAACAACAAAGAGATGTTCAAGTAGACCTTAGTGAAGCTAACCTTAGTGAAGCTAACCTTAGTGGAGCTAACCTCAGAGAAGCTAACCTCAGAGAAGCTAACCTCAGAGAAGCTAACCTTAGTGGAGCTAACCTTAGTAGAGCTAGCCTTAACTATGGATCTAACCTTAGTCAAGCTAATCTTATTGGAATTAACCTTAGTCAAGCTAATCTTAGTGGAATTAACCTTAGTCAAGCTAATCTTAGTGGAGCTAACCTCAGAGAAGCTCACCTTAGTAGAGCTAACCTTAGTGGAGCTAACCTTGGTAAAGTTGACCTTAGTAAAGTTGTCTTTAGTCAAGCTAACCTCAGTGGAGCTAACCTTAGTCAAGCTGACCTCAGTGAAGCTGACCTTAGTAGAGCTAACCTCAGTGAAGCTGACCTTAGTAGAGCTAACCTCAGTGAAGCTGACCTTAGTAGAGCTGACCTTAGTAGAGCTAACCTCAGTGAAGCTAACCTCAGTGAAGCTAATCTTAGTGGAGCTAACCTTAGTGGAGCTAACCTTAAAGAAGTCAACTTTAAAGGGGCTGACCTGGGAAAAATTCAACTGAAATCACAAATTGGAGTAGACTACAATCTATTGCAGGAACTTTTAAGTCAGGGGAGATGGAAGCAGGCTGATCAAGAAACAGAAAGGATTCTGCGACAGATATCTGGTTGCCAAGAGAAAACTAATATTGACAAAATTCTCAATCCTAAAATAACATACGCAGAGACACCTACTCCAATCTTCAGGGGACGTCCGGATAGTGTTATGCCAGATGGTATGACAACCAGTATTCCTGATGAAGACTTAAAGGCTATTTATAGTCTTTGGATAAAATACAGTAATGAATCCTCGGATTTTTCTATAGGATCTCTAGATTTCTGGGTGAGTCTTAAAACTGCATTAGAGCATATATGGGATCAAGACAAAGCACTTCGATATGCATACGATCTACAAGAATATAGTGTAAATTATGCTGATTCTGCATACTGCCATGATTGAAATTTCCCAGAGACTAACCACACTCAATAACCTCAAATTATTCTTATCTGTTAATAACTCTAATGCACGTTGAGAAAGTTTTGATGGCTCACTATCCCACTAAATAAAAGTATGTGTATCTAACAGTAATTTCATCGATTTTCCAACCAAAATTCATCTGGTAAAGGTCGATCGAAATCATCACTCATTACCATGGAGCCTAAATTTAATCCAGGTTGAGGTATTTTTTCTAATGGCAATCTAGTTTCAGCAACTGGATTCAGTAGAGTCAATCTAGCAACCGGAATATTATCATTAGTAATGACTATTTCTTGCTCATTTTGAATCGAATAGAGTAATTCAGTAATACTGATTGGTAATTGTTTCAGGTCAAATGTTTTGTTTGACATAGCTTTGTATCTAAAAGTGATATCTTCTAATTATAGCAATGAACTGAAATTAAGGTTATTTTTTTCATATTTTTGATTTTTTTCCTACTTCTAATAATCCAATTTGAGTCCATAATACAATCGACCCAATTAACTGTCCGTAGGTATTAAGGGCGAATGCCATTCGCCCCTACAACAGATATTTGTTGTTACATATACTTACACTTAATCTGTTTATCCGTGCCATAATCTGTGTGAGCGTCGCATTTGCCTACCATCAACCTTATCTAAGTAGTTATTTCATTAGTCTAGTAAGGTGCATTAATGAAATGTAACGCACCGAGTCCAAACAACAATCAACTCAAAACCCCCATAAAAAACGGACGAAATAACTCACAACACAGACTTGCAAGATCGCCTTCCAAATGAACCAACCCCATCTTTTGCAACTGATAACCAAGGGATACTTTTATTTCTATGGGTTTGGGGTTGTTCACAATTTCAGTAAAAATAGGCAATAATTCATCGTAGCGTTGCAAGTTCCACCATTGTTGTTGTAAATGTTCTGCATAAATAGCAGTTGTACTACCAGAATTTTCTAAAAGTTATTCCAGAGTTATAGTCTGTTGCTGTAGGTAATAAAACGCTAACTGCAAACGATAGGGATGTGCGCCCAGAAGAGTAATTAGTTCCTGGATTTGTTGTTGGGTTATTTCTTGTTCGTAGCGCTGTGCTAGATCCTGTACTTGAGCTGGGGTAAATTCAGGGAAATTAATGACTAATCCAGTATTCAACAGGGAAGGAGCGATCGACAGAGGCATCATAATTTCCGTAGAATGAACTGTCACCAGTCGCAGCTTGTGCCAAGGATTACTTTCTGCTACCCCTGCTTTAGCTTGCTCAGACCAGGTTCGCAGAAGTTGGAGAAATTCACGAGCAATATTGGGGTAAGCCAAAAGCTGATTGAGTTCATCAATAGCTATTACCAAAGGGCGATCTAGGTTTGCTAAGATAACATCATTAAAGTAGTCAGTAGCGATTGATTTGCTGCCCAAGGAATTATCCCAAAAATCGGCTATCCGCTCATGGACAATCGCCGTAGACGAATGCACATCAAGCAATTCTAACTCCTTGCTGACTCTAGCACAGAACCATTGTAGGAAACGTTCTAAGTTCTGTAAAATATCAGCATCAGCGAGTTGTAAGTTTAGAGAAACAGTTTGATACCCCAAGGATTTAGCGTAAGCAATGATGCGACTCATTAGGGAAGTTTTGCCCATTTGCTTGGGGGCGCAGATGTTCAACAGTGTACCTGGTTCCTGGATGCCTTCGTAACACAGGGATTCGATGATAGGACGATCAATGTAAAAGACAGAATCTAGGGGTATCTGTCCTCCCGGTGCTGTTAGCGAACGAGGTTGCAGATCGTCTTCTGGTTGAACCATTTTTTTGATTTGGGGGGCGTTGTTGCGATCGCCAAGTATATCGAAAGCAGAATTGTAGTCTGGTTCCAGGAGCGAGCAGGTTTCGGCAGTTAGCATTGGGTTAAGCTCGACTAGATTATCTTGATTGGAATGCAGGTAGAGATAGTCATCCTCTGTCAAGGTTAGATTAAAAGCATGGAAGCAGCACTGCAACGTGCGTTTATCAACTCCTGATGAGCTGGTAAAGACTTTGCTGAGGGTATTGGGGGTTAAACCTGTTGATTCACTGATAGATTCGAGGGTGTACCGTTTGGAGTGTTGCTCAATTTCTGCCTCAGCTTTTGCCTGATTGAGCTTCCTTAAGCCTTCAATAGTTAAGGTTACACCTCGTCGGCGTGCATGGTGGCTCATTGTTATTAGATTTTTTTATTAAAAAGTTTTATAGTTTATCTGGGAAAAGTGAAGATGTACCCTATGGCTATATTTTACAATATGCCAATATCAACTTATATCTAATCGGGATGATTTTATTATACAAAAAATTTACTCCCGATACATTTCCTAAGCTTAAAGGGATAATGATTAAGATTTTTAAGAAATTAACAGCTAATATCATAGACTTTATTAATCAACATGAAATGCCAAGCAAAACTCCTATGGTTTGCTCTCAGTTTGTCTATCAATGTTATCAAGAAGCAGGTGAAGACTATCATTTACAGATAAATAATGGTTGTTTAATCAATGATTCAGAAGAAAATTTAAGTCTCATAGATTGGATGATTAAACATCCAAAAATTATGACCTCTCAGCAACTATTAGCAATGAGAGAAAATCAAGCTAACTTAACCTTAAAAAATAAACCTGAACAGTCTGACCAAGAACTTGCTCAAGAGTTACTAGAGACGTTACAAGCAAAAGATACAAATGTACTCTTAGCAACTGCTGAGATTCCCGAAGACTTAGACGAAGAATTGATATTAGCTGCCCATGAATTGGGAGCAGCAATTTATCAAGCTAATACAATACAAAGGAGTCAACATTTAGAACTTTTGCAGTCGAGTGTACCGATAAATATAGATAAGATTTTGAGTTATCTTAAAGAACAACAAGCTTACTTCGTCACTCCTGGAGATTTATTTAACCACTGTGAAAATTTGATCCAAATAGGTTGCATTGAGTAGCGATCGCCACTCTTGTAGGGTGCTTTAATGAAATGTAACGCACCGCCTATCCCAGGATGTTTCGGTGCGTTACGAATTACGCTTTTTCCTGACGGAATGCTTCGCAAACATGTTGCGGAGCAAAACACGCCCTATTGGACTTTTCAATAATTGATAATTGATAATGGATAATTGATAATTACCTCTCCCTAAAACGGATTGGATTGAATAAAAGGAAAATAAATTCATTGTTTCTCCACGGTGAGTGAGAGGCTTTATACCTTTATTTTTCGGTAATTATCTCCATGGGTAGTCCTGCATAGTAATGGTGAAGATATTTGTAATTTTTCCCGACACTTCCCACACTTCCCACACTTCCCACACTTCCCACACTCTCTCTACCATTACTATGCACCACCAGCATCTCCATGAACGGTGCGTTAGCGACAGCGTAACGCACCCTACTGGACTGTTTCATCTTAAATGTTGCAATAGAAAACTCGCACTTAGATTGCTATCCTGACGGACTGCTCCGCATTCGGTCAGGAAACGCGTTAGCGTTGCGCAGCATGGGACGTAGCAAGATCCCGTAAGGGTAACCCAAAAACAATCTTTCTCCCGTAGGAACGTTGCATGCAACGTCCCTACCCTACTTCCTACTTGGTTAATTATCCTCATCGGGAAAACGAATAATATCGTCTTCGCCAAGATATTCCCCATTTTGAATTTCAATCATTACTAAAGGAATTGTACCAGGATTTTCTACACGATGAGCTGTATTTGCTGGAACATAAGTTGATTGTTTTTGCAAGAGTAATTTTTCGTGACCATCAAACACAACTTTAGCAGTACCAGAAACCACTATCCAATGTTCACTACGATGATAGTGCATCTGGGTACTAATATGATTTTTTGGTTTGACTTCTATACGATTAATTTTGTAACGGGGACCTTGTTCGAGAATTGTGACTTTACCCCAAGGTGGTGTTCTTATCGGACTTTCTTTTTGATTATTAGCTTGTGAATCTAAGACAGGGGTTGCAGGCTGTTGATTATTGTTGGCTTCACTCATAATATATATTTTCTGGATTAAATTCAAGAATAATCTACTTTTACATTCTACCAAAGCTGATGTCATTTAGCTGTGTCTTTTTACCTTCCCTTTATTTCCTACTCCCTACTCCCTACTCCCTACTCCCTATTTTCAGATAAATACCAAAATAGTGATTATGAGCAAAACCTTCAGCATAGTTGGCCAATAAAAAGCTTTCAAAATAAAGTTATCTTTATACTTAAAAAGAGGAAAATGTGGTTTCAAACTCCAGAGGATAAAATTAAGAGATACCAAGAAAATATATAAATAAACAATAAAGTAAAAATACTCTAAGTAAACAATTCCTCTAGTAATTATTTGTTGCCTAACTGTCACCTGATCCAGGATAACAATAAATACAAAACCTGCACAAGATCCTAAAACTTCCATGGGTTGGTCTTGATTAGAAACTAAGAGGACAGCAAATAATAGGGTTAAAACTACAATCATTGGTCCAACTTTAGAAATAAACAAACCCAAGAAATCTCTTTGTAGAATGATGGTAAATTCAAGTTCCGGAAACTCAGTTTTTGGTACAGTATCAATCAAACCAAAGTTAGTATTATATGTGTTAAATATGTACTCAAAAAAACTATCCCTCAGATACCATTCTCCAAGTACAATGTTTTTGTCTACCCCTGGAGCAGTTCGTGGATTAATTACAGAATAACTCTGAAAGTCAGGGACAAGAATAACCTTACGATTTAACTCTCCATTATTAAAATCTTGATGCCAAATCCGAATTTTTAAATCTTTATCATCAAAAGGATAATAGCTAAAATCAAAACTCATACGGAGGGTATAAGCAAAATACCAACCGATAATTTCTATACCATCTTTTTTATATCTATAATCTTCTCTTAGTTCATAATCACTATCTTCAATTGCATCAGCAAGTATAATACCACGAGATAAATCATCATGTACACCATCTTCGTATTTTTGCCATATATAACCCGTAATAAAAACATCTTTCGGACTTGTAAAATCAAATGATTGAATGAAAACTCCTGTAGGAACAATTAGAGGAGGTTCTTGATTTAATTCTTTACTTAACTGTATTTGAGGAGCTAATAATTGTCTGACAGCAGTATCACTAAGCAAAAGGTTTCGAGTTGCTGTATAAGTTCTTGCTTCTAATACTAAACTCCAAACAAAACCAATATTTGCTACAAATAATATACTAATAATAAATGATACTAATGAGATTCGTTTTACCCCCCCCATATAAGCTCTAAATAATAGAATAGAGAGAAAAACAGCAGACCAAAGATAGGCGATACTCAGAGCAGTTAATTTCCTTCTTGTAACTGATGAATCTGGAACAATTTCATCTTCAATAAATACTATTCCTACTATCCATCCATTCAGATTAGTTTTCCGCAGAAATAACCAAGAATTTTGACCTGTTACTGTATCGCTTAAATTTGCTTCTACTGGTTCACCTTTCATTGCTTGAACAATCAATTCTCTGAGTTGTTCATCCTGCTGTTGATAGGTAAGATCAAAGACATTTAGTTGAGCTTTAAAATATTCTTCATTGGGATGATAAAGGTAGGTTCCTGTTTCAGAAATAATAAATCCGTAGCCAGTTCTACCTAAGTTTAGAGACTGCACGACCTCTAGAATTTTTGTTAATGAATATTCGCTATATACGATACCTTGTGGAGATTTATCTTTAGTATTTCGGTCATAAAAAGGAATAAAAATTCCGACGACTGGATCGCTGTTCAGAGAAGTGTCACTCCAAAAATAAGGTTCACCCCAATTTGCCCCTTTATTTAGGGTATTATGATACCAAGAATATTTAGGTTTTGTATAGTTAACTTTAGTTTCCTTTAGCTCTATTTGGTTATCTATTCTGGCATAATATGGAGCATAAAGTCTAACATCCGATCTATAAGCAAAGGGTTTATAAGCAACGCCAACATCTAAAAAATCAGTATTTTCTTCAATTTCTAATTTAAGTCTATCTAATAATTCTCTATCGCTCAATTTGCCAGAACTCAGGTCGTTGGCTACAGAAATAGCTGATTTTTGGGCAAAATATAGTCTCCTATCAATCTCAAGAGCAACTCTAGCTGTTGCCCGTTGAGCTTGCTGTTTAGCATTATCAAATGTCTGTTTTTGTTCGAGTGTATATAATAATGACCCTAATATTGCAACTGTTAAACTAATTCCCCCCAAGATTAATGATGTGTAAAATGCTAGTATTTGTGGTTTACTAGCATTGTTAATGGTTAATATTCTATGTAGAAAAAGATAGATTTGTGTTTTGATTTTTTGATATTTTTTCTGTACTTTAATCGGGTTATCTTCGATTTTTTTGTTGATTTTCATAATCTTTTTTTCCTATATATTTTTTATTTTTGGAAATAATATCAGAGACTTTGACAATTTTTAGCTTTGTTTATTAGTATTTATCAAGCTGCGATCGCCTCGGCTATCTCCAGGATAATTGGATCTTATTGATCTTAGGTGTAAATAACTATTTCTCCTCTCTAAATATATTAAGTTATAGGTGATTTGATATTTTACAAACAAATATGATAGTTATAAAAGGAAGTCTATGTATATATACAAGATTATCTATCTATACAGGAATAAATAGGAATATCTCTGGCAAAAATTACTCACAAATCGAAATATTCATTTTTTGCCATTCTAACTTTTCCTTTGACAACCCTGGTATAAATCTATATTATTTTCATATATTAAAATTCTTTCAGTGATTAATCTAAACTGTCTAGAGTCCAGGGCAAATATTGCAATTGTCGGCCAAATAATATGATAAATTATCAAGTATGAATATCAGCTATCGACGGGATATTAAAATTATAGTCGGTAACTATAAGTTTTAGGTAACAAATAATTATATAATTTCCTATTACCTAGACAGCTAATTATGGGAGAATTACAAAAACTTGGATTTTTACTTTAAAGTCCAACAATATTAAGAAAAATTAAATTTTTCTTAATGCTTTGTATAACAAAGATTATTGGTAAAGTATAAAAGCAGAATATAAACTATATTTAGTCAAAAAGTATAACTTTTGAATCCTAAAAATTTGCTTAGACTTTGCATCAGACTATCCCTCAGTTGAGTAAAATAGAAAATATTTTCTCCTGAGAAACAATAATCTCAAATGGAAATTTGATTAAGGAATAAAGAATGGAATTCTTACAAACATTTTGGACAAGTATTGAAGCAATCAGTATTGCTGGGATACCAGCCTATAAACTAATATTTGCATTTGGCGTGCTGCTGTTAACCCTAATATTGCAGGGATTTATTGCTGGAGTAATTATTAAGTCCATCGAGCGTCTTGCTGCTAATACTGAATCTGACTTAGACGATCAATTAATTGCTGCCATCAAAAAACCCTTGACCTGGTTAATTTTGGTAGGTGGACTATGGATAATACAGATTATTTTAGCAGAAAATTTAACTCCTCAGTTAAAAACAATTACATCGGATTTTCTTGCTTTAGCTGTTATTGCTCTAATTGCTTATACAGTTTACGCTGCAGCTCCCGTGTTAGGTAAGGCGCTAGAGTTCCTAACTCTGCACACTGATACAGACCTTGATGATTTGCTGGTTCCCTATTTACCCAGACTATTTCGCATTGCAGCAATTGTTGTCATAGCTATTAAAGCAGCAGAAGTATTTTTTGGGCAATCAGCAGGAGCGCTTATTGGTTTGCTTGGTGGTGCTGGTGTTGCTCTAGGTTTGTTGTTCAAAGATATTATCTATGACTGGTGTTGTGCTGTAATTATCTATACTGATAGATTGTACAAACCTGGTGATTGGGTAATAGTTTCAGGATTAAGTGGTTTTATCCAAGTGGTAGAAATAGGCTTAAGAACTACAAAATTGTATTTATGGGAGTGGGGTTCTATTATTAAAATGCCTAATTCTAGAATGGTGAGTGGTATTGTAGATAACTGGTCTCAAGATAAAGCTAAGGATCAAGAATGGGGATTTACAGAAACTTTAAAAATTGATGGCATTACAGCAGATCAAGTAGAGAGAATTATGGCGGGAATTGACGAAATATTTAAAAGTATTGATGGTTTTTATCCTAATTATTCTCTCATGTTCAATGGTCTTGAAGGTAATGCTCGTGTGATTAAATACGTTTCTTATATAACTCCTGCTCGTTACTTTCCTGCTGCTCGTGAATTTCGCTTGAGTGTAATGAGATTATTAGAAAAAGAGGGTATTGCTGCTAATAGTTTCTATGTCATTACCGACCAAGACACCTATACAAAAAACATGAAAATGGCAAGCAAGAATTGAGAACTAAATCTACCTCAATTATTGGGATTAAAGTCAGACTAATTTATCCTCACTATGTAATAAGCATTTCCTGCGGAATGCTGCACAAATAGCTACCAGCTATTAGCTGTTAGCTTTTTATTTCTACTGTAAGCATTCAGCTATTAGCACTCAGCTATCAGCTACGGAATGCTATGCAAACAGCTACGGGAAAATAGCTAGGAGGCACGGGAATTATAAGCTGTTGTGTATCTAGATTTTATATTCCCTATTGCTAGGAGCAAAAATTGAATATATGGTCGTTCATAGTAAGCGCGCTTTTCATGATTCTAATGAATATAGAGATTTTGGCTTAAAGGTAGAAGGCAGAGGGCAGAAGGCAGAAGTAATGCAAGTCAACAGAGCCGTGAAAACCCCTATAAACATCTTAGCTGATAGCTGACGGCTGACGGCTGAATGCTTACTTTCTACTTATCTAAATTTTATCTTTATTGATATTCAGAGTAGATGTTTTTTCCCAATTCCGTTCTACTAAACTTACCCAAACTTACCCATGAATGATTGCATGAGCTTTGTAGGGGCGAATGGCCATTCGCCCCTACTTCCTGTTTTGCTAACGCAAAGCTGCGCTAACACAGAAGACCACTGACCGCAGTCTGTGTACGGACGTTGCATGCAACGTCCCTTCTTCATCCACAGGCTTAAAATCGCTTGAAACTCAAGCTACTGACGTGCATAATTTTCTAGGTTGACAGCAGCATTAAAGTCTCTGTCAGCCTGAAATCCACAGTTAGCACAATTATAAGTTCTCTCGCTCAATGGCATTTTCTGTTGATGCCCGATAGGGAGAACATATTTGAGAACTTGGGTAAAATCTATCTGCTATTACTAACTCACTGCCGTACCATTCACATTTGTATGTAAGCTGACGTTTAAATTCATAAAAGCCACAATCTGCTATGGCACTTGCTAGTTTATGATCTCTTGGTGCGCGTTCCGCAAGCGAGCTGTCGTCGTCGCGGGGTCGCACCGCTTTTTGAGCATTCCACTTACATTGTCATACTTCTATTACTATGGTGCTGTGGTTCAAAGCTCGCCCATGTTGTCAGTTGATGGAGTGTGTCTACTCTGATATCTGCTACTGCTTGGTGCGCGTTCCCTTGCGCCGTGCGACGGCGCGGGGTCGCATCCGCTTTTTTGTGTAGTCTTGCTAGCTTTTTGATGGCTTTAGCTCTGTTTTTGGAGCCTGGCTCTTTTTTGATGACACGGTGCTGATAACGAGTTAATCGTTTTTTAGCTTGTTTATAGGCTTTGAGGTTAGGGTAGGTTGTTCCATCACTACAAGTTGCTAGAGAATTTATACCAACATCTACACCGATAACATCTCGTTTTTTTGTAGTAGGGTTGGGTTGATAATCATATGTAAAACTAATGTACCAATCACCTGCACGTTTAGATATTCTTACATTTTTGACTGGCACAGAGGGTAAGATACAGTAAGTTTTTACTATTCCTATTCTGGGTAGTTTTATATAGTTTCCTTTGAGGATTTTAATGCTTCCTTCTAGATAGAAACTGTCTTTTTTCCCTTTTTTCTTAAACTTAGGGAATCCACGTTTGGGGACAGTTAAAAAGTTCTTAATGCCCTCTGTAAGTCTCTTAATGCTTGTTGAGGGGCGCACTTTGATACTTCATAGTACCAAGGATTTTGACTTTTAACTTCAGCCACCAAGCGTTTATGTAAAGTGATGGCACTCAGTCGTTTCTTGCTTGATTCATATTCAGAAATACAAGTAGCTAATCCCCAGTTATAAGCAGTCAGGGGCTACACCTGCGTGCTTGGCAAGTATTGTTTTTTGTTGATTGTTAACTTTTAATTTAGTCTTGATTGATTGCATTTCAATTGAGCAGCCACCTCTTTTAAGAGTTTAATAAGTTAGACATAAATCTAGTGTATCATAGTAAATGTCTATTTATGTTTAACGCATGTCCAATTATTTTAATACTGTTGATAGCCCCAAGAATTTTTCAAACATTTTCGGTAGCAACACAGGTCGTTAATTACCTGTGTTGCTTTTTACTGGTTCTTCAATGTAGAAGCTTTGCTAAAAAATTCCTTATTCTTTTAAACATACATATATAGTATAATTATTAATGACAAATAAAATTATAGTTATCTAACGTAGTCGGATATATATAAACAGTTCGGTGTAAAGTTATATTAGTTTGAAGAAAAAATCTATGTCTGCTCAAAGTAAATTTTCTTGGCAAGAACGCTTTCAATATAAATTTGACAACTTTATGTCAAAGGGTGGCTTCTCGGTATTTCTGGCATTAGTATCAGCATTTTTTGGAACTTTCCTATTAATGACAGGTCTACGTTACCTTTCTGAGTGGATTTTCCCAAATCAAGATTTAGAAAGCGATTTGCTTTGGGATGTATTTGTACAACTAATTGGTCTTAGAGATACGGGAGACGAAGCAAATTTTTCTACTAAAACTGTAGGGGTATTAACTATTTTTCTAGGCTTGGTACTGTTCTCTAGTTTAGTAGCTTTTATTACTCAAGAATTTGAATCACGACTGACTTTGCTGAAGAAAGGTAAAAGTTTAGTAGTAGAAAAAAACCATACTTTAATTTTGGGTTTTAATGACAGAATTGTTGATATTATTACTGAGCTTGTAATAGCTAATGAATCAGAATCTGATGCAGTGATTGTTATTATATCAGAAAAAGATAAGGAATATATGGATGATTTTCTCCGGGAAAAATTAGGAGATTTAAAAACTACTAGGGTAGTTACTCGTAGTGGAGTAGTAACAAATATAAATAATCTGAATAAAGTAGGAGTTAAAGTTGCTAGATCGGTAGTAATTTTAAATGATGCGAAAGGAACAGATCCACAAGATGTGAAAAAGTTATCGGATGCGAGAGTTGTTAAAGCAATTTTAGCCACTGTAGCAGCTAATGAAGAAAAAAAATCATCTCTACCACCAATAATAGCTGAAATTCACTCAGCACAATATCGTATTTTAGGGAAAAGTATTGCTCCTCAAACTGTAACAACTTTGAATGAAGCTGATATTTTAGGGAGAATTTTAGTCCAAACTTCACGGTCTGTAGGGTTAGCAACAGTATACTTAAATATCGTAGGTTTTGCCGGAAATGAAATTTATTTTTACCATCCTCAAGTTGATTGGCAAAACCTCAGCTTTTCTGAATTACAATTTCATTTTTATCAAAGTATTCCTTTAGGTGTACGGGATAAAAATGGGGATGTAATTATCAAACCAGATAGCAATTATCAGTTAAAAAATGCTGAATCAATAATTATTTTAGCAGAAGATGACTCCCAAATTAAATTTCACCAAGAACCTTTACTTAAACCTGAAATTTTAGGTTATGTTGATGTCAGAAAAACCATTGACAGAAAAACAGAAAAACATTTAATTATTGGTTGGAACTCCAAAACTCCTATCTGTCTCCGAGAATACGCTAAATATGTAGTTGAAGGTTCAGAAGTTAATCTAGTAACTCACAAATTAACATCAGAAATTGAAGCCAAGTTTGAGGAAATTCGTAAAGCTTATCCTCAAGTTTTGATGCAAATTAGGCAAATAAATGTAGATGTTGTTGAAGAACTCAAAAGTCTCGAATTATATAAATATAATAGTATCTCAATTTTAGCTAGTAAAGGTAAAAATTCTGAAGAAATTGATGCTAAAACTCTGACAACATTGCTAGAAATTAGGCAAATATTCCAAGAATACAAGGAAGAAACTGGAAACCCAGTTACAACAGAATTAGTAGTAGAACTTGCTGACTCGGAAGAAACAGATTTAGTAATTAAAGCCGGGGTTCAAGACTTCTTACTTTCTAATCAATTTGTGTCTAAAATTTTAGCTCAGGTATCTCAAGAACCAGATGTAATGTTAATCTACCGGAATTTATTTTCGGCAGAAGGTAGCGAAATGTATATTAAACCGATAGAACTTTTCTTTCCTCCTGAAAAAGTTGGCAAATTATCTTTTGCTGACTGTGTATTTGCTGCTCAATCTCGTAATGAAATTTGTTTAGGGGTGAAAATAGCCTCTCAAGTTCAAGATAAAGATAATAATTTTGGTATTTATTTAGCTCCTAGTTTGGATGCTAAGTTTTCTCTAACTCTTGCAGATGAACTAATTACAATTGCTGAAGATGAAACATAATTTCAGTTATAGTAGGGAACAGGGAACAGGGAAAAGGGAACAGTTGGAAAAACATTTCCACAATCTTGATTCATCATTAGTAATTATTAAGGGCAAATTCTTTTTTAGCTATATCAATTATCAGTTTTCAGCTATTAATTTTGAGTCACAGCAAAAATTTAAAGTTATTTACATCGCCAATTCGACAGTTACCCCCCTATCTAAATGTTCACTTTTGAATTTTGACTTTTAAATTTTGACTTTTTTTAGCTATTTTCCAACTCCAGAAATATTAGATTGGTTAGCATTAGGGCGATTAGGAGATAGATTTAATCGCTCAATTAGACTATGGGTTTTATTAAATTATTTTTACGGAGAAAAAAATAATTTAGCTGCCAAATTACCAAAAAATTTTGGTTACATTGACTTCCGGGAAGAATTTTTTTCCCCGGAACATCCTTTGAGCGATCGCTTCACCACAGAACAAATAAAAACGGAATGTCCGGACGAAAATTGTATTTGTAAAAAGTCAATTAAAGAGTTAATCAAAGTAGAAATTTATCCTCAATCAGTTAAAGAGTGGCAACAGAAAATTAGAGATAAAATGGGTGGGGAAGTTATAGAAATAGAGCAGCGTCCTTTTGCGACAGTACATCGTACTATTAGAGATGATTTAAAATATTTAGCTAAGTTAGGATGGCTACAAAAATCAAAAACTCAAGTAGGAGAATATCACTGTCAACCACAAAAAAACTGGCCTCAGCCTCCTCTAATTAAAACAGAAAGATGGGATACTTCAGAATTATCCTCGACTCAAAGTTGGGAGTTATTAAAGATTTTAGAGTCGCTTTCTTTTGTACAACCTAATTTAGAATTAGTAGTAGAATCTTTGTGGGAAAAAACAACTCAACAAAAGTCTTTAGTAAGAGATGAACCACAAAAAAGAATATTTATACATTTAGATTATATTCTGTCAGATGAAACTCAAGATAGAGTTGATAATTATCATCAACAAATAGAGGAATTGTGGCATGAATCTCCAGGGGGAGTAATTAAGTTTCAATATTGGATAGCGAAAACAGAAAGAGAACTAGAAATAATAGTTTATCCAGTTTGTCTACATTATGCACGTCGGGCAAAATATTTAACTGCTTTTGGTACAGATCCTGATGGTAAATTTGGCTGGCATAATTATCGTTTAGACAGAATAGTATCGGAGGAATTAACTATTTTGAAATGGGGTAATTCTCAGATACCAAAGAAATTGTCTGAGTTATGGAAAAAAGGCAAATTACCAACTGTTGAATTTGTAGAAGAAGAACTAGAAAAAGCTTGGGGATTTAATTTTTATTTGCCACGGGATTTGTTAATAATGAGATTTGAACCTAAGTTTGCCCGTGGGTATGTGGATGGTACTGTGCGACATGAGACATTTAAACCTATTAAGTATCAAAGTTTATCAAAGTTAGTTCAAAAAGAAATAAAAAATCCCCAAAAAAGACAAAAGTTATTGAATATTATTAAGGCACGTTCTCCCAAAGATGCTTATTATTGGGGATGGATAAGAAATGGAGATATTAATGTTTTAATGCGGTTAAGAGATTGGCGGCCGAAGGGAGAAGTTATTGCTCCTATTTCTATTCGAGAAAAATTGAAATTGGAGGCAGAGGAAGAGTTAGCTAATTATGATTAATTAGGGAATAGGGAAGTAGGGGATAAGTAAACATAATTGTAGGGGTTTGGTGACCAAACCCCTACCAAAGGAGTTTTTACCAAAACTGATAGTAAAATATTATTCTCCAAAGTAAGCTGATTTTATATACACCTAAAACTTTTCTAATTCAGCAATAATTCTGATAAATTCTTGTTTGAGATAATTATCATCTTCATAACAGGAAACCAAAGAATGATAAAACCAAAAAGTTTTTTCTTTACCTCCATTAAAGCGCCTCCATACTATTTTTCCTTCTTGACGTAATGCAGCTAATAAGTCTCTCCCATTATGCAGTTTATCAGCAAGAGAAATAAGTTTTACAGATTTACTGCCATTAGATATTTGCTGAAGATAACGTAATTTTCGCTCTTCCCAGGGTGGTTTAGGAATAGTCTCCGACTCCGTACAACCATCAATAATATCAACAACTGTTTCTCCAAATAATTCCAGAATATGTTGACGAGTTGCCATACCTCCCTTATCTTCTACTGCATCATGTAATAAAGCAGCGATCGCCTCATCTTCATTCCCACCATTTTCCAATACCAAAGCAGTAACACTTAAAAGGTGAGCAATATAAGGTGTACGTCCGTCTTTGCGTAACTGTTGAGAATGTAAGTTGTAAGCTAATACCAATGCTTGTTGAAATCTTTCTGTGAGTTTGATGCTCATAATTTTTTCCTCCTAATATTTAAGTATACGGAGTTGTAGAAGAGGATATTTCTATATTATGAGGCCAAATACTGAGCAGAAGAGCTGTCTTCTACATCATGTTAGAATATCAATAGTAAAAAAATAAGGTCTTGGAGGTACTAATAACTAAAAACTAATAACTGAAAGCTGATAACTGATAACTGATAACCCATAACTGATAACTGAAATGACATCTATACAACTTAAATTAATTTCCCATCAAACTACTGATGGAATGCCATATCAACATCTTCATATTGAGATGACTACACCAGACGGTATTATTACACCTGCTGACTTAAAAGGTTTGAAAATACCCCCGAATATTCAGTGGCAACAAGGTGTTGTCATAGAAGGTAAAGCACCGATATGGTTATATGCTTATTTGGTTCACGAATGCCATCCCGCACCGTGGGTTGGTTGTTACGATCCTCGACTTGGTGCCGTTGTCGTTTCTACTCATACTCATGCTGTTACTATTGGTTCCATATTAACTTTAGAATTACCGAATAATTAACAATTAACAATTAATAATTAAGCATTTTGTAGGTTGGGTTGACGTTAAGGAAACCCAACAACAAACTGATTGAATGTTGGGAAGGAGTTCAATAATTAATAATTAATAATTAATAATTACCTCTTATTGAAAAGAAGAGGATTGATTAAAAGGGAATTTTTTTTCTTTTTTCTCCTTTAAAGGAGAGGCTTTAAACCCTTATTTTTTGGTAAGAATTTTTTTCTTTTTTCTCCATAAATTGAGAGGTTTTAGAACTTAATTTTTCGGTAACTTTAATTTTAACTAGAAAAAAACCTTACTATTACAATTTTTGATAATAATTAAACTTAGATTATGTTTAATCGTACTCCCGGAATAGCAATTTTAATCGGCGGACCTCCTAATAGTGGGAAAAGTGTTTTTTCTTATGCTTTGCGTCGTTCTTTATTTGAGAAAGATAAAAACTTAAAAGTATTTACCCAGCGAGCTAATTGGGATGGGGAGGGAAATTGGGCTTTAGAAATGAGCGATCGCCAAAAAGCTAAAGATTTAAAAGATACCTATACTCGTAAAATTCATCAATTAGAAAATAGTGAAAAATTAATGAATGACTACTTTAAGTATCATGCTCAAGCTATCAAAAATATTCGGGATGTAATGGATATAGTTTTGGTTGATGTGGGTGGGAAAGTTCAACCTGAAAAACATCCTATATTGGAGCAGTGCAGTCACTATATTATTATTAGTAGTTCTGAGAAAGAGGTTGGGAAATGGCATGATTTTTGTAGAGGTTTAAAACCAGCGGTTGTTATTCATAGTGTGTTGGAAAAAAAGTTGTTTAAGTTGGAGAATAATAAAGATTATTTGGAAGTAATAGCTGGTCCTTGGATAACTGGGGAAACTTTTAGTGTGCCGGATGTTATTGTGGAAAAAGTGTTGAGTTGTTGTGGAGAGTAAGAAAGTTTCGTTGTTTAATTTCTGAGAAGGTGTTTTGTAGGGGCGAACGGTGTTCGCCCTTTTTCGTTTCAATCTCTAAATAGGGATTAGGGTTTGGGAAGTGGCAAAGGCTGCAAATGCAGGTGCGCTTGGAATTGCTGGTTTCAATCCCTCAAATAGGGATTAGGGTTTGGGAAGTTTACCTACAAAAGATAAATAAAAAACCACCCTTTAGCCACCCTTAACAAGTAAGAAATGACTAAAAATATATAACTATTTATTTATCAAGGTTTTTAACTGCATATATACTAACTTCTACTTTTCTTCCCTGTCAAGTGGACTAAAAAATCAATTTTTGACAATATTTTTGCCAGATGTCAAATTTTAGAGGTCAAAATCGGCATCTAGAAAAGGGCTTTTCTACATGATGTTAAACTATTAACAGTTAGAACAAAATTTCCGATATAAAGAAGGCTTTATAGCTTAATTTTTCGGTAATAATTAACTAAAGAGAAGTTTCGCGATCGCTAAATTATAAAATTATAGCAAATTCCAAGTACAAGTATTATGAAGTACAGGTAGTCTGGCAAAATAATTTGTTGGGTTGCGCTCTCGCTTTTTATGTCAGCGACAGCCAAAAATCCAACCTACAAATTAAGTATTAAAAAAATTTATGTTAGAAAAAATATACAAAGGAATTGCTTGGTGTCTGGCTTGGGGAAATGAAAAAGAACTAAAGTTTGACATCCCAACTTTTGAAAAACTTTCTAATTCTACATTAGAAAAAATGTCTCATCCCACAGAGGAAAATGAAATTGCTGAAAAGCTAGAAAACATAATCAATAAAGTACAAAAACTGCAAGATATTGATAATTATTTTCCCGAAAAAATTACAGATTTGAAAAATGAAAAATATAAGGAACTTTGGGATGAAGAAACACCAATAGGTTTAGTTTATGGTGGAGCAACTAAAATCAAACAATACGTTTTTGAGGCTGCCAAACTAACAGATATTCGTGGAGCATCGGCAATCTTAGATAAGATAAATTTAGTAGATTTGAAAGAATTTTTTCAGCCTGATACAAAAAGTAGAAAATGGCTAGATGAAGAGAGAAACTTTCCCGGACTTTCCCAAGCATTAATCCATGAATTAATAATCTATTCTACCGGGGGAAATATTCTGGCATTTTGTCCAGCAGCTTTTGTAGATGACTTAGCAAATGCCATCGAAAAACGCTATACAGAAGAAACTTTAACCGCAAATTCCTGTGCAGTTGGAAGTACATTTAGACTACTAGAAATACGATTTGGTTTGCTCCGAGAAAATATCGTAAATACACCTTGGTTAGATTGGTATTTGGAAAATTGTAGAGATAAATTAGTAGAAAGTTACTTTGGATTAATTAAAGGAAAAACCAAAGAAGAAGTAGAAAAAGAAATAAGAGAAAATTTCCAAAATCGGAAAAGTTTCAACGAACTAACCAGTAAATTAGCAACATTGTTTAATCAGCGTCGAAACGGCAATGATGATGTTAACAATAATCGCCCCAGTCGGAGATATCCGCCAATGTTTGAAACTCATCCTTATATGCGGAGAGATGAAGGCGATCGGCGGATAGCAGTAGCGCAAGTAGACTTACCTAATAATCCCTATTATTCGGAAGTATTAGCCAGGAAACATTTAGTAGGGCAAAAGACTAAAAGAGATTCTCGACAAAGTTGGTATGAAAAAGCAGGTTTTACTTGGCAACCAGACACAGCTAATGATTTGTATTTTTTGGTTATTTCTAAGTTATTGAATGAACAATACTTTAGATTATTAAAATTTTATTTTTTCATCTTAGTTCAGGAACGCCAATATCTGAAAAGTTGGGGAACTAAATTTGAAGAGTTTTTAGCAGAGCCAAAAAACCAAGAATTAGCCAAAAAATATAATCCAAAATATCGTCGATTACAAACAGCAAGAAGTCTCAGAGAATTAGGAAATGTTTATAAGGGTTTTATTGCTTATATTTATGCCGATGGTAATAACATGGGAGGATATATTCAGAAAATTAAAACACCGGAAAAGTACAAAAAATTTAGTCAAGATATTTTTGATGCAACGGAAAAATCGGTTTATTTTGCTCTAGCAGAACATCTCCATCCACACCAATTAAAAAATCTCACCGATCCAGATAATGAAAATCGTAATGAGCATTGGATTCATCCTTTTGAAATATTGGCAATAGGAGGTGATGATGTGATGTTAATTGTACCTGCTAATAAAGCTTTGGAAATTGCCAAAACTATCGGCGAAAAATTTGAAGAAATCTTAGCAGAGAAAACAGGTTATGAACCAGCAAACTCTGAATCTACTTATGACGCAAAAAAAATACATCGTTATTTGAAAGAAGCAGCTAATGAAAATGAATTATCCTTGAGTGATTCAACTAAATATACTCCTATTTATTATGAAAATAAATCCTCCCTGAGTATGTCAACGGGAGTTTTAATTACAGCGGAAAATACTCCGGTTTATTATGCGCAAAACTTAACAGATCAACTGTTAAAATCTGCCAAAAAACGAGCTAAAAAATTAAAAGAGAAAAATTATTTAGGAGGTACAATAGACTTTTTAAGTTTGAAGTCAGTGACAATGGTTTCTTCCAATATTCAGGAATTTAGAGAACAAGGATTAATTAAGGAAATAGAAGGTAAACTCAAAACAAAACCTACCAAACTAAAATTATATGCAGCTCCTTATACATTACATGAAATAGGAGGTTTAATCGAATCAGTCAAAGCATTAAAAGAGTCAAAATTTCCTAGGTCGCAAATTTATCAAACTCGTAGTTTTTTGGAGAAAGGAAAAAAGACAGCAATTCTGAATTATCGTTATTTTCGTTGTCGTTTACAAACACCGGAAAATAAAAGAGTTTTAGAAGAAAAATTTGAACAACCTTGGTGTGCAGCAAAAACCAATAATGGTAATTTAGCACCTTGGATATCCCAAGTTGAAGACCAAGAAAATTCAGAAGATAAAAAGGAAAAAAAATCAGAAGCTAAAGAGGAAACAACTTATGAAACAATTTGGCGAGAAATAGTAGATATTTATGATTTTATCGAGGTAGAAACAGAGACAGAGAAAAAAAATAACCTAGTATGTTGGGTTCAGGAACAAAACCCAACAAAACCTTATTAATTTTAGGTTTAGTTCCATGCTTTTATTGTCATTAACTATGATTAATAAACTCTATTAATCTTTGGTTTTGTTCCTTAAGCTAAACTACATTTATTGAATTATTTTCGTTGTGTCTATCTACTACAAGCCAAGCAAATTAATTATGATTAAGCCACTTGATTAATGTTGGGTTTCGTTCCTTAAGCCAACCTACGTTTATTGAATTATTTTCGTTGTGTCTATCTACTACAAGCCAAGCAAATTAATTATGATTAAGCCACTTGATTAATGTTGGGTTTCGTTCCTCAACCCAACCTACGTTTAAATTATTTCAGGTATTTATATCTACTACAAACAAAACAGGAGGTTAAGCAATGATTTCTCTTCAACAGTTAACAAACTCTGTAGAAACTTATTCAATTACTGCTATTATAGATACGGCATTATGTGTCGGAGCGGGAGGTTCTTCCGGTTCATTAGCAGATAAACCAATTGTTAGAAATGCCGAAGGAAATTTATTAATTCCTGCTTCTCAAATTAAAGGTCGTTTGCGCCATGAATGTGAAAAAATTGCCAGAGGACTTAACTGGGCAGTTTGTGAATCTCCCAACCCCGAAACTATGTGTCCTCAAAGAGTAGGTTTAACAGAAAATTTTTGGATTGACGAATATAAATTTTCTGACAAAATTAATGGGAAAGATATTTATCACTGTTTAATTTGTCAAATTTTTGGTAATCCTTCTTTACCCTCCCGAATTATCTTTAACGACCTAATTTGTGAAGAAAATCCTGAATATTTACCAGAGATATTACGTCCGGGAGTTACAATTAATCGTCGGCGGGGAGTGGCAGAAGAAAACAAACTTTATTTCCTAGAAACTTCTCCAGTTAATGCTCATTTAAAATTTACAGGAGAGATTTTAATTCAGCCAAATATTAATCCTAAATATGTAGATTATGCTAAGGCATTAATTTGGGCTGGTTTCAAACAAATAAATGCTTTGGGTGGAAGTAAATCTGTTGGTTTAGGATGGTTAACATGGGAACTTCCAGAAATTTCAGTGGATGAAAAAGTCTGGGAACTTTTAGCAAAAGCAGAGGTAGTGAATGGAAGTGATGAATCATAAAAAATTATCCCCCCAACCCCCCTTTGAAAGCTATGCTTTATAAACATCTTTCTTCACATAAAACTTGACATGCACAGACGAGTTATGTGTAAGTCTTGGAGCGGCTTTTTCTACAGAAAAAATGTACTTATTAATACATTTTTTCATAAATTTAAGTAGTTTTACTTAGCTACTATGACTCTTTCTCCCCTGCTCCCCTGCTCCCCTGCTACCCACAAAGTTTTCAGGAGTTCCTTATAAGGGATAGCTTTGAAAGGGGGGAGAAGAGGTTACCAGAGGTTTTTAGTAATCTATAATAATTAGAGAAATGAAAAAGATAGAATTAGAAATTAAAGCTCTATCTCCCTTAGCAATTAGTCGTCAAAAACCTGGCAGTTCAATTAATCAAACAATGGATAATATGGCTAGTTCAGTAATTAGTAAAAACCTCACCGCCTGCCCCCTTTCCTGAAGCTGGTGGGGGGGGATTAAAGCCTATCTCCTGGCAGGAGAGAGTTTTGGAGGGAGGTTTTCGTGACCTAAAAATTTCTGAGTAATCTATATAATTAATAATCAGAGAAATGAAAAAGATAGAATTAGAAATTAAGGCTTTATCTCCTCTGGCAATTAGTCGTCAGAAACCGGGCAGTTCAATTAATGAAACAATGGATTATATTCCTGGTTCAGTAATTAGAGGAGCAATTGCTGCAAGAATAATTCAAGAATCGGGTAATGAATCTGAAGATTTATCAAAAGCAGAAAATGGAGGTGATTTTCAGGCATTATTTTTGAGTGAAAATCCAGCCATATTTCAAAATGCTTATCCGGCAAAAAATGTAGAAATTAAAGATAATTATGCAAAAAAGGTAAAAGGTAAAGGTAAAACTAAGCAACCACAAAATGTAGAAACTAAAAACGAAATAAGAACTCAAAAAGATGTGAAAGTTTTACCTACTACTGCGGTAAGTTCTAAAACTAAACCTGGATTTAAGTCAAAAGATAAACCTCTAGAAAATAATGGAGTATTTGATACTTTAATCGATCGCTTTTGTGCCGAAATAAATGGTTGTCTTTACGACCCAAATTGTCCTGTAGATGGGGGTAGGGTAGAACCGTTTAGTGGATTTTATAGCTATCATCAAGAAAAAGAAAAATATTATCAACATTCTACAAGCAAACGTCTATTAACCAGGACGGGTATTAATCGAAAAAGAGCAACTTCAGAAGAGGAGGTATTGTATAGTATAGAAGTAATAAACGAACTTCAAAAAGTAATAACCGAAGATAAAAGTAAAAAAAATGGAGAGCTAATATTCTGTAGTGCAATTTTAGTTCCCGATAAATTAGCAGACTCACTGGCAAATTTTATTAAACAGAGAAACGATTTATTTCGTTTCGGAAATTCCAAGTCGAGAGGATTAGGTAAAGTAGAAATTACTGCTAAAGTTGTCGATATTAAACTAAATTTAGAAGAACGAATCACAGATTTTAACGAGCAATTAAAAGAGAGGTGGGAAAAATGGCAAGTATTTAATAATCAAGAAGAAAAACAACCATCGCTAAAAAATAGAACTTACTTTACCCTAGACTTACAATCAGATGCTATTCTGACAGAAAATTGGCAAAGAACTATGGTTATTTCTCCAGAAATGTTACAGGAATTTTCAGGAGTGGAAGATTCATCTTTAGAACTTCATGTTGCCTATAGTTCCTACGATTATTTATCCGGTTGGAACTCTGCCTGGGGTTTAATGAAAGATGTGGAATTAATAACTAGAAAAGGAGGAGTTTATTTATTTAGTACGAAACAATTAGAACCTTGGTTAGAAGGATTAGGAAAAGTAGAAAATCAGGGAGTAGGAGAGCGTACTTTCGAAGGTTTTGGTCAGGTCATAATTTGCGATGAATTTCACTTAATATTTAGAGAGGAGGCAGTATGAACCAACCCCTAAAAGCTAAACAACAACTAAAGATTCAAAAAGAAATACTTCAAGTTGAAGATAAACTTGTAATTGCTATACAAAATGCCTTAGATGATACACAATCTTACGGTAAGTTAGAAGAATCACAATTTCGGAATTTACTTGAAGTTGCAAATACTACCGAAAGTACAGAAGTCATAAAAAACTTCTTGTTTTATCAAGTAGGGCGTGACAAAAAATGGGGTAGAGGAAAAGAGTCTTTAGCAAACAAAATAATTGATGATATTAATAATGAAATTAAAAATACTGCAAAAAAAATAGCGGGGGATACTCAGACTAATGAATTGACTAATTATATTTGGTTAGAGTTAATCCGTCGTTATTTAGGATATGGTTCCCGTTATTTAGTTTACAAAAGAAAAGGTCAATCTGCTTAAAGCAAATATCTAGTATTTCATACTCAAAAAGGAAAAAATTATGGAAAATAATGTAGTTATTTCTACAGTAGGCACAAGCTTACTAACTCATCAAATTAATCGCCCACAGGAGAATGAAGCAACAAAGCAGGATGAATCAAATTGGTTCTATCAGTTGCGAGAAGTTACTAATTTTAAGGTAGATGAAGTAGAAAAAAGTTACCCAGAAGTTGCAGAAATTATTCAAAAGTTAAAAGGTAGGGCAGAAAACAAATTAAAAGAGAGTGACAAAAAAACAATTAGGAGAATAAGTGCCGAACTAAATGGTATTTATGGTTTCTATAATAACGAACCAGAAAAAGGAAATAAAGACGTTCATTGGTTAATTGCTACAAATACTGCCCAAGGAATAGTTACTGCTGAAATGATTAGAGAGTTTTTAGTAGACAAGGGAATTACTAATACAAATATTTACCAATCAAACTCTAATTTTTCTACAGCAAGTACCGATGAATTTTCTCAAGGTATTGCGGAAATAATACCCTGGATACAAGAGCTTACAGAAGGATATAAATCACAAGCAAAAATAGTCTTTAATTTGGTAGGTGGATTTAAAGCTGTTCAGGGATATATGAATACTGTAGGAATGTTTTATGCACATGAAATAATTTATATTTTTGAAGGATCAAATGAATTAATTAAAATACCAAGACTTCCTGTTGATATTAAATTACTTGAGGTTAAACCTCATAAAGTTCCTTTAGCAATGATGTCTCAAGGAGAAGTATTAACTTCTTGGGAAGAAGCTCAAAAAGTTCCTAAAGATTGGGTTTTTGTTCTTGAAAAAGAAATGACTTTATCAACTTGGGGGCAATTAATTTATCAACAATGCAAAAACAAGTTTTTGTCAGAAGATAAACCACTAAAATTTCCTAAAATTGAATACGAACGAAGCTTTCTAGATGACTATCAAGATAAACCAAAATATGAAAGAATTATCTTACAAGAAAATCTGGCTAGGTTAGCTTGTATTCTAAATATGAATAAAGATGGTATTAGTGCTGTAAAACAGGATGGTATTTTTCGCCTTCGTCGCTATAGTGGTAAGCACAAAGATTTAGATCATTTTGACCTTCCAAAAGATCGTCGTGTTAGTTGTTTAACTTCAGGTAATACTTTACAACTCCGTCACTATGGAGAACATAATTATGTCAACGATAACCCCTAATTATTCTATGTTTGATACATTTAAAAACCGCTTAGAAATAGAAGGAAAACTCACAACTGTCACCGCATTACGCATAGGTGCAGCACGTTCCACTGAACCCATCGGTTCAGACTTACCCGTTGTCAAAGACGTACTCGGACAACCTTTAATACCGGGTTCCAGTTTCAAAGGTGCATTGCGCTCCCGTCTGGAAAGTTTCCTCAGAGGTATTTTGGGAAGCAACCCCCGGTTGGTTGCTAACCCCGCAGTCAATGAGGAATGGTGTATTACAGCAGAAGCAATGAAGGAGCTAAAGGAAAAACACACTAACGACGCTCAACTAACAGCAGCAATATTAGAAAAAACAGACCTCATTTCCCACCTTTTCGGTTCCCCCTGGGTTGCCAGTAAATTTCAGGTGCGCGACTTAACCGTTTTACCCGAAAACTGGTTTGGGCAATATCAAGAAAGAGACGGGGTAGCGATCGACAGAGATACCGAAACCGCAGCAGATGGAAAACTTTATGATTTTCAGGTTGTACCTGGAGGAACGCCTTTTCTGTTTAAAGCAGTTGTCGAAAATGCTGAAGACTGGGAGTTGGGTTTGTTGATGGTTGGTTTGCATCAGTTTGAAACGGAACAAATACCACTGGGGGGTGGGCGATCGCGCGGTCTAGGTGTTGTGAAATTAGAAATAGAAAAAATGAATTGGTTTGATGCTAGGAATGAAGAAGACCCGACAAAAACTGACCCCCAGAAATTAATTGGGTATTTGCAACAATTAGTTAGTGAGAAAACTCCTACTTTTGATGATGGAAAGGAGCTGAAAGATGATTGGGTAAAAGCATTAATTAATCATCTTAAACAAAAAGTTTCTACCACTGTTGAAGTAGAGATTCAGTAAAATTTGTAGGGTGTGTTAGACGGTTTAAGTTTAGACTATGAAATATATTTAATAATCCGTCGTAACGCACCATTGCATAAGTGTCTATCCACTACTCAATACCTCATAGAAAAAATAATTTTATTCTTGTACAAAATACTCAACGGTGCGTTACGGCACTCTGTAATTTTTTAGACTTAAATCCTAGTTTGTAGGGTGTGTTAGACGGTTTAAGTTTAGACTATGAAATATATTTAATAATCCGTCGTAACGCACCATTGCATAAGTGTCTATCCACTACTCAATACCTCATAGAAAAAATAATTTTATTCTTGTACAAAATACTGAAAGGTGCGTTACGGCGCTTTGTTATTTTTTAGAATTAAATCCTAGTTTGTAGTAAGCGCCTAACGAACCCTACACTTTTACCTCAATCAAAATTAACCATAGTAATTATGCACAAAAGATTCGTTAATCATTGCACTATTGATATTAATTTAATTCCCGACAGACCAATATTAATTAAGTCTGGAAGAGAAGGTGCTGACCCCACAAAACCTCAGATGGAATTTGTTCAAACTTACTACAATGGTGAGCCATCTATCTATTTACCAGGTAGTAGTTTAAAAGGTGCTATTCGCGCTCATGCTGAAAGAATTGTTAGGACAGTTGGTAGGGAAAAAAGAGATGAAAAAAATCCCGATATTCTTTGGGCAAGTAATCCTGTAAATCAAGGTGAATATGACTATTTAAAAGATTTACCACCCCATGAAATTTATCATAAATCGTCTTTTACAGACCAGATGTTTGGTAATACTTCTATTGCTAGTCGTATCAGAATAGAAGATGCTTATCCTATCGATATTAAACAATTAAAAACAGAGGAAAGAAATGGAGTAGCAATTGATAGAGTATTCGGTTCTGTAGCAGTCGGACCTTTTAATTTTCAAGTTTGTACTTCTGGAGAATTTAAGACTAAAATTCATCTGAAAAATTTTACATTAGCTCAATTAGGTTTAATTGGTTTGGTATTGAGAGACTTAAATGAAGGTTGGTTTGGCATCGGTTTTGCTAAATCTCGTGGGTTAGGAACTGTGAAAGTTAAATATAATTCCGCAGTTGTCAAATATCCTAGTTGTCAAGTAGAAGAAAAGCAAATTTTTACTTTTGGCAAAGACAAAAAATCATGGTTCCATCCCCATAATTTTTTATTAGGAGCTGGAGAATTTTTATCAGAAGATGAGGCAAAAAATTATGGTTTTCCTAAACCCGATAAAATAGAAACTCCTGTCGTCGCTCAACCAATGGAATTAGGATTTGGAGTTGAATTAACTTGGGATGGAGATGAGCAAGTTCAGGATTTATTTAGAAGAGCGGTTAAAGTTTGGAGTATACTTTTAGGAGGAAAAGCAGCATGAGTTTTGTCGGAACTAAACAAATAAATAATCCCGATGAGTTGAACAAATTATTAACTAAAATTTCTGATGAAAATAGTTATTATTTCCTACGTTTTCCTCATAAAGTAAGCGGTATTGTCAAAAAAATACCATCTGAATTTCCTGGTATAGAAGGGCAAATGTTTAACCAAGATTTAGAGTTGCGTTGGAAAAAAAATCTGAAAGGTTATCAAATTTTAGTTTTGAGTGATTCTGATTCTATACCTCAGTCTATATCTGACTTTAAACCTGTAGGAAAAACTTGGGAAACTAAAAGAAGAAATATTGTTGCTTATAGAAAAAAAGAGTTAGAAACTTGGGAAGCTAAAAGAACATATATTACTCCTTATATAACAGCAGAAATAGAAACTCGCTTTCCTAGAAAATTTAAAGTAGAACTTGACGATAATCTAAATATAGCTCAACGCTATTTTATGGATTCTCAAACTGCTACTGTACATTTTATTGCTTTAACAATTGTAGTAAAAAACCAAAATGACTAATAATCACTCTGAAGAAAATCCTGATTCTAAACCATATCAATTAATCCCCTTTTCTGGCAGAACACCCCACCTAGAATCTCCTGCTGGACACAGTAAATTTAAAGGTGATTTGTTACATGGAAATTTATTCTTAAATCTCACAGTCAAGACAGCTTTACATATTTCTACAGGTATAGTTGTTTTAGGTACTGATGTGGGAAAAAACTCAATTCCTTTGATTAAAACTATGACTCAAGACATGAATAATAGTTTGATAATTCAAGGTAGTTCTTTGAAAGGTTGTATTCGTTCTGTTTATGAGGCAATTACTAATAGCACTTTAGGAGTTATTACAAACAAATATGATAGTAGAATACCTCGAAAATATTTACCATTTGGTCATCGAAATAGTTTATGTTCTCTAGATGAACTTTGTCCTGCTAGTCGTGTATTTGGTGCTATGGGTTGGCAAGGTTTAATTGAATTTACAGATGCTAAATATAAAGAAGTTAGTTCTGTAGGTTTTATGCCTTCTTTAAATCGTCCTAGACCGGAAATTAATGATGAGGGGAAAAAAAATCCTATCTATTTTAATGAAGAAGGTAAAGTTAGAGGTCGAAAATTTTATTACAATACGAATAGAGCAATTGACAAAGGTAAAGATAAAGGTATTCCGGTACAGCAAGCTAAAGATAAATATATTTTTACCACTAAATTGCAGTTTAAAAATTTAAAACCAGAAGAATTAGGAACTCTATTTATTGTTCTGGGATTAGACGATAATTATCCCCTTGCTTTAAAAGTTGGTGCAGGTAAACCAGTAGGTTTTGGTACTATTAAAATAGAAGTAACTGAAGCTAATATCTTCCAAAATAAGCAAGATTTGAAAAATCGCTATTCTAATTATACACCTCCAGAAAGTAACAACTTAACTGGAACAGAATTAAAGGAATTTATAACTCAAAAAATTGCAGATGCTCACAATAGTAATTTGCTGGATAAAAATCTATTAGCAGGAGTAGCTGAAGTGCTAGAGTATCCAACTAACCGCGAACCAAAGGAGGGAAATTATTAATGGTTCTAAATGACTCTCAAAGTGAAAATTTAACAGACGAACAATGGAATATTGCTCATAAAATAGCCAATGATTTGACTATAGAAGAAACCGATGTCAATGAGTTGAGAAAAATTATTTCTTATCTACAATTTACTAACAGAGATAATATAGGTTCTAGTTTTTTTGTATATTTAAAAGTTTTAGCAAGAAATGGAAATAATACCCGACATAGTAAAAAAACTCCTGAATATGACGAAAACTTGGAAATTACCTGTAAAAAACATCTCAAAAAATATGAGAATAATCCTCAAGTAATGTTAAAAATTTTGGGTTGGGCATCTCGGTTAATGAAATATTATAAAGTTGCTCCTGTTGGTGAAACTGTAGATAATAGTTCTAATATTTCTGAACCTACAATTTCTCAAAGACAAGAAAAAATAGAGGAATCAAAAAAAGCTCTTCAATTAAAAGAAGGAGATATTTTAGATGCCAAAGTAATTAAAAAGTCTTCTACTGGCAAAAAGGTTACTTATGAAATTGATGGTATTCCTTATACGGAAAAAGAGCCAAAGAATTTCGATAATGAAAATCTTGTTGAGAATGGAAATGTCAAAGTTGCAGTTAAATCTTTGAAGGAAGATGGCAGTATTAACCATATTAAATTTTACAAAGAATAGGTTGATTGAATCAAGACTTACGCAGAACCAAGATATTAGACATCTCCATAAAAGACGGAGTAGGGAGAAAAAATTGATTATTTCTGTACGATAATTGATTTTAATTTTTATTATTGGAGATGTCTATTGAGCGAACGGCCGTTCGCCCCTACAAATGGTGTACAATTAACTGTTTTGCGTAAGTCCTAATTATTGATTATAATATGAATAAAATGTAAAGTTTTATAAACTAAAGGTCAAATATGCAAAATCTAAGTTTAGAACAAATATCCGCTCAACTAGATAGCGAAAATTCTCGCGATCGCCTCCTCGCTCTTGCTTCTCTACGGGAAGTATCTGCGACTGAAGCGGTGCCTCTCATCAAAAAAGTATTGTATGACCCCAACTTACCAGTACGTTCGATGGCAGTATTTGCTCTGGGTGTGAAACAGACAGAGGAATGCTACTCAATTTTAGTAGAATTATTGGAAAAAGACGAAGATTATGGTGTTCGTGCTGATGCAGCAGGAGCTTTAGGTTATTTGGAGGATGTTAGAGCGTTTGAACCTCTGGCGCGAGCATTTTATGAAGATACCAGTTGGTTAGTACGTTTTAGTGCAGCCGTTTCTCTGGGAAACATCAAAGATAAACGTGCCCACGATTTATTGATAGAAGCTTTGGATAGTCAGGAGTTAGTAATACAACAAGCAGCGATCGCCGCTTTAGGAGAAATTGGAGACTTAGAAGCAGTAGATCATATTCTTAAATTTGCCTCTTCCGAAGATTGGTTGATTCGTCAAAGGTTAGCAGAAGCGTTAGGAAATATGTCTACTCCGAAAAGTGTATCTGCTTTGAAATATTTGGAAAAAGATACTCATCCTCAAGTGTCTCAAGCAGCAAGTATTTCTTTGCAACGTTTATTAGGGTAGGAGTCAGGAGTGAGGAGTTAAGAATCAGGAGAAATGGTAATTACAGAGGAAGATAGCTGCTCTGTTATAAGGGAGCATCATAATAGGAAAACCCTAACATTGATTGGTTTTCCCCACTCCCCCACTCCCCCACTCCCCTACTCCCCTACTCCCTACTCCCTACTCCCTGTTCCCTAGTTCTTATTTAAAAAAGATAGAGGATTACTTTTATTCTCGGCAAAACCCAGAATACCAGGATCGCAATGTTTATACAGCAAATTTCCCCCATTGTCAAATAAAAAAGTTGCACCTCTTTGAGTCAAATAAGCAGAATTAGGCACATAAGTTGACCAATTACTAAGAACTTCGGTCATATTTCTTAACCTCAGTGTCGCTAATTCAAAAGGACGTTGAAAACCTTTTCCACCTGCCATATTAAAAAATGAACCTTTTAGAGGTGGTAAAGGTTTAGCATGAATTACTTCATCATCATCAATTAATTGAGGTGCTTTTTTATCTCCTGTGTAACCTCTAAGCACTTCTGCTAAAGTACCCGGACTCCCAATACCCGCACACATTATCATCAAATTCAAGAAAGCACTTTGACCTATATTTAATAAGGGGAACTTAAAAGTTAATCCCTGATATAATTCTAATTCTTGATGTAATTTAGCATCTGGATCGACAAATAGTGATTCAGTCGGAAACCCAGTAAATTCACAAAATTTCTTACCAGAAGCATAATTACCAATACCAATTGCTCGTATTGTCACCCCCAATGCTTGCAATTTTGCTGATTCTCTTTGTAACCACCAAGCATATTCTAGGTTATCAAAATCGCCCAATTGTGACCAAATTAAAACTAAAAGACGATTCACATTTTCACAACCGCTGAGAATAGGTACAATCTGGTTATCACTAATTCTTAGACGTTGACTTTGATTTAAGATTTGATAGATATTCATTTTCAGTTATTAGTCTTTTTCAGTTATCAGTTATAGCAATCCTAAATAGGTTTTCATTAATGGATAATGGATAATTACCTCTGGTTAAAATCGTTCTTGATTGAATATAAGGAAATATCCTAGCACTTTTTTCCCCTTTAAAGGGTCAGCTAATAAACCTGAATTATTTCATTAATAATTATTAATTATTCGGTAAGATTTGCTCGTTTGGGTTTGGTCTCCAAACCCAAACGCCAAGGGATTTGGAGACCAAACCCCTACAGTTTTTTCTCACGAATGATTTGATATTGCTATATCAGTCTTTTATCTTAATATCATTTCCGGATAAGCAAATCATCAATTGTTTTGTTTCTCCACCCTCCCCACCCTTCCCACACTCCCCATCTCCCCACCCTTCCCACACTCTACTTTTTCCCTTGCAACCAATAAGTAACCATTTTCCCTCTACCCTTAACAGTAATTATTCCCCTTTCTTCAAATATATACTTATCTTTTAATAGTTCATAAGTTGCAGTTGTAACTTGAATTTTTCCCGCCTCTCCAGATGATTCCATTCTCGAAGCTACATTCACAGCATCTCCCCACAAATCATAAATAAATTTCTTTTTACCAATTACACCTGCTACTACAGGACCAGAATTAATACCAATTCTAATTTCAAATTGCTGACCAATATCTGTTGTAAATTTAATAATTTCTTGCTGCATATCTAATGCCATATTAGCGATCGCTTCGGCATGATTTTTTTTTGGTACTGGCAACCCACTTGCTACCATATAAGCATCTCCAATAGTCTTGATTTTCTCTAAACCATAGAATTCAGCAATATGGTCAAATTTAGAAAATATTTGATTCAGCAAATTAACTAATTCTATGGGAGAAATTCTGGCAGATAGAGGAGTAAAACCAACAATATCAGAAAACAAAATTGTTGATTCTTGAAAATAATCAGCTATGGCACTGGTATCATGTTTGAGTTTAAATGCAATAGATTCTGGCAAAATATTCATCAGTAAACGCTCTGACTTTTCTTGTGACTCTTGTAGTTCTGCAGTCCTTTCTTCCACTCGTTTTTCTAACTCAGTATTAGTTTTCTCCAACTCAATAAAAGATTCTTGTAATTGCTGTGCCATTAAATTAAAAGATTCTGCTAATATCTCTAATTCATTCACTCTTGTGACTTCTATTTTTTGGTTGAGTTTACCTCCTGCAATTTCTCTGCTTGCAGCACTTAAGAGCATCACAGGATAACTAATCCAACGAGAGGTTAAAATTCCTACTATCGTTGCTACCAATAAAGCTATCAAACATAATTTAATTGTGGTACGAGTATTAACATTAATTTTCTCCATAAAATCTGCTTCTGGAACCACAACTACAATTAACCAATCTAAATTATTGCCATTAGAAAAAGGTAAGACTTGTAAAAATTGTCGCTCGCCATTTAGTTTAAATTCTAATTGTTCTGACTGGTTAATTTTGCTAAAGTCACCGAAATATTCTCTCAAATATTTGGCTGTATTACTAATTAGATAATTATCAACATTTTCCGCTTTAATTCTTGTGATTTTATCTGCCTTTGAACTAAATGGTTTTTGGGAAGTAGAAGAAGCAACTAACAATCCAGAACGTTCCATAATAAAAGTTTGTCCCGACTTACCAATTTTCAAACTTTGGAGAAATTCTCTGATGTGGGAAAGAATAAAATCAACTGCAACTACTCCTATAAGTTGATTATTATCTTGATAAACAGGTTGAACTAAAGCTACTCTAATTTTGTCTCTTCTAAAGCCAAGATAAATATCACTCCAGGTTTGTTTCTTTGCCTCTATTGCAGTCTTATACCAAGGTCTAATTCTGGGGTCATAAGCATTGCGAATTTCTAATAATTCTATAGGGTTTCCCTGACTATCAATTCCATAATTTTGCAATTTTCCTTTTGTAGATTTACCAGCTGTATCAATTCGCCATTGATTACCAGTTCTAAATAAACCAACAAATTCTCCCTCAGTGTCACCAAAATAAATGCCAGAAATATTAACTGAATCAAATAAAGATTTTTGTCGCCAAAATTCCCGAGCAACACTAGCTGTATCCTGAATATTAAAATTACCTAAATTAATATGATCCTGATTAATTTGAGCAATAATTGGAGGCACTTCTAAGTAATTTTTTAGTTTTTCCTGAATCCGGGTAGTAATTTCATTTCTTAATTGAGTTGTGACTTCATTAACTGCTTGCTGGCCATTGCGTAGAGATAGCCATCCTGTTAAACCTACTGCCGCAAAAATTTGAACTACAAAAGGTACTATTAAAATAGCTCTTAGAGGTATGCGTATGCTGACTTTAATCGAGGAAATAAAGTTTGTAGGAGCGGGATTTCTATTTATGGCCATAGGATTTTATGACTGTCACTTGATTTTGTTTATAGTCATTTTAATTGAGATTGAGACAAGTATTTATTGCTATAAGATACTTTCAGAAGAACAAGTTTTCCATACTTATTTGAAATGACTATAATTTGGATAATAGTAACTTCTCATTTTTTTTATTTCTACTTCTAGGAAAGATGGAAAATAATACCTGGAATTTTTTGATAGTTTTTGAGGGTTGTTATTATTTTTAAGTCAAACTATATAGCAATCAGGAATCAGATGTGATATTTTGGTGGGAATTAGGAGTCATGAGTCAGGAGTCAGGAGTCAGAATACAAAAGAATTTTGACTGATATTAATGATTCTTAAATATCTCACAAATCACAACTGATTGCTATAGTTTTCAATTTAAACCACACAAAGTAAATTATTAGTTATTAGTTATTTATCTATAGTCATAACTTACGGCAAGAAACCGATTTTTTAGGATAAATCGTTGTTTTTAATCATTAATATTCACGAAAAAAACAGGTTTATGGGTTAGCCTCCGTAACTCCTGGGGGGAAAGAAAAAGCACAGAAAAGATTAAAAATATTTCCCACACTCTACTTTTTTCCTAGTAACCAATAAGTAACCATTTTACCTCTACCCTTAACAGTAATTATTCCCCTTTCTTCAAATATATACTTATCTTTTAATAGTTCATAAGTTGCAGTTGTAACTTGAATTTTTCCCGCCTCTCCAGATGATTCCATTCTCGAAGCTACATTCACAGCATCTCCCCACAAATCATAAATAAATTTCTTTTTACCAATTACACCTGCTACTACAGGACCAGAATTAATACCAATTCTAATTTCAAATTGCTGACCAATATCTGTTGTAAATTTAATAATTTCTTGCTGCATATCTAATGCCATATTAGCGATCGCTTCGGCATGATTTTTTTTTGGTACTGGCAACCCACTTGCTACCATATAAGCATCTCCAATAGTCTTGATTTTCTCTAAACCATAGAATTCAGCAATATGGTCAAATTTAGAAAATATTTGATTCAGCAAATTAACTAATTCTATGGGAGAAATTCTGGCAGATAGAGGAGTAAAACCAACAATATCAGAAAACAAAATTGTTGATTCTTCAAAATAATCAGCTATAGCACTGGTATCCTGTTTCAGTCGAAATGCAATAGGTTCTGGTAAAATATTCATCAGCAAACGCTCTGACTTTTCTTGTTCTGCGTGTAATGCTGTTTCTGCTTCTTGGCGAAGAGTAATATCTTCCACAGTACCTTCATAATAAAGTAATTCTCCATTAAAATTACGGACAGCACGAGCTTTTTCACAAATCCAAATTATACTACCATCAGAACGATAAACTTGAGATTCAAAATTTGATATTTCCCCATCTTTATTAATAGCATCAATAAATTCTTGTCTGCGGTTAGGGTTAACATATAGTTGTTGTTGAATATTAGTAATATTAGTAATTAATTGTGAACAGTCAGAATAACCATACATTCTTGCTAAAGCTGGATTAGCACTTAAGAAAAAACCGTCAGGTGTAGTTTGAAAAATACCCTCAATAGAATTTTCAAAGATACTACGATATTTTGCTTCTGCTGCTTGTAATGCTTCTGCTGCTTCTTGACGTTCTGTGATATCTTTAACTATTAAAAGTAAGCAAGATTTCTCATCCAGGCAAATAACTTCTCCTGATAATAACCCAACTCCAATTTGTCCTGACTTTAGCTTAAACTTAATCTCTTGATTGCGAATTTTACCTTGAGTTTCTAATATTGTAAAAATGCGAATTCGCTCTTCAATATTTCCCCATAAATTCAGTTCTAATGCTGTTTTACCAATGACTTCTTGACGACTATAACCTGTAGTTTGAATAAAGCTTTCATTGACTTCAATTAATCTACCATCGGCAAGATTACTAATAGTAATTACATCTGGACTTGCCTGAAAAGCTAAAGCAAATTTTTCTTCTGACTGCCGTAGTGCTGCTGTTCTTTCTTCTACTCTTTGTTCTAACTCAGCATTAGTTTTTTCTAGATTAATAAAAGAATCTTGTAATTGCTGTGCCATTAAGTTAAAAGATTCTGCTAATACCTCCAATTCATTAACTATTTTGACTTCAATTTTTTGATTAAGTTTTCCTCTGGCAATTTCTCTACTTGCATCACTTAAGAGCATAACAGGATAACTAATCCAACGAGAAGTTAAAATTCCTACTATTGTGGCAACAAATAAAGCAATTAAGCACAATTTAATTGTGGTACGAGTATTAACATTAATTTGATCCATAAAATCTGCTTCTGGAACCACAACTACAATTAACCAATCTAAATTTTCTCCATCAGAAAAAGGCACTACTTGTAAAAATTGTCGTTCGCCATTTAGTTTAAATTCTAATTGTTGTGATTGGTCAATTTTGCCAAAGTCACCGAAATATTCTCTTAAATAATTAGCTGTATTCCTAATTCGATAATTATCAACATTTTCTGCTTTTATTCTTCTAACTTCCTGTTCTTTCAAACTAAATGGTTTTTGGGAAGTAGAAGAAGCAACTAAAAATCCAGAACGTTCAATAATGAAAGTTTGTCCTGATTTACCAATTGTCAAATTTTGGAGAAATTCCCTAATATGAGAAAGAACAAAATCAACCCCAACTACTCCTATTAATTGATTATTATTTTGATAAATAGGTTGAACTAAAGTTACTTTAAGTCTCAGTTCTTTAAAGTCAGCATAAATATCACTCCAAGTTGCTTTCTTTGCCTCGACTGCATTTTTATACCAAGGTCTAATTCTAGGGTCATAATCATTGCCAATTTCTAATAATTCTGTAGGGTTTCCCTGACTATCAATTCCAATACTATGAAATTTTCCTTTTGTAGATTTACCAGCTCTCCCAATTTCCCATTGATTATTATTTTGAAATCCTAAACCAATAAATTCTCCCTCAGCGCCACCAAAATAAATTGCAGAAACATTAACTGAATCAAATAAAAATCTTTGCCCCCAAAATTGCTGAGTTAAACTAGCTGTATCCTGAATATTCAAATGACCTAAATTAATTGCATTTTGATTAATTTGAGCAATAACACGAGGCGCTTCTAAGTAATTTTTCAATGTATCCTGAATCCGACTACTAACTTCATTTCTTAATTGAGTTGTGACTTCATTAACTGCTTGCTGGCCATTGCGTAGAGAGAGCCATCCTGTTAAACCTACTGCCCCAAAAATTTGAACGACGAAAGGTACTATTAAAATAGCTCGTAGAGGTATGCGTCTGCTCACTTTGATAGGGGAGTTAATAAACTTTGTGGGAGCCGAATTTATATTAATGGCCATAGGATTTGATGACTGCCACCTGATTTTACTTGGTTTGTTTAATTGTATAGCGCGTAGCGCTAGGGAATAGGGAATAGGGAATAGGGAATAGTAAAGTGTTAAAGGGTTTTTCCTGCGGAAATGCTCCGCAAACAGGATGTATAAATTTCCTAACCTTAATGCGTAGCGCTATAATTTCCCAGTTTTTTTGATTTCCAGTTCTAGGAAAGATGGAGAATAATAGCTGTAATTTTTTTATAGTTTGCGAGGGTTGTTATTAGTTTTCAGTAAAACTAGAAATTTTCATTATACCACACAAAGTATTTTTACTGTAGTACAATAACTGTTTGTGTTGTTAGAGAAAGTTATATAGCAATTTTTTTGTTGAAATTTTGAGGTGATTAGTATGTATATTTCCAAATTTCAGATATTGAATTATAAGTCGTTTCGAGATTCTGGTTGGTTAGAGTTTCAGCCAGGTATTAATATTATTGTTGGTACGAATAATTCTGGTAAAACAGCTCTATTGGAAAGTCTGGGATTAGAGTTTAAAGATAATCCTTATCTTAATATTAGAATGAGAGATATTCCTGACTCAGACTTGCCTGATGAGTCAGTTGCTAATATTACTTTCAGGTTGAAAAATTCAGAAATTTCTACATTTATCGATGAAAAAGAAATTGATGTTTATGATGAAAATGCTTTCACTATTTATCAGGAATGGCTGGATAAGACTAAACAGATAGAAGTTACTGTCTCCAATTATAACCGTGAATTTGGTAATAAACCTAGTATAGTTATCTCAGATTTTCCACAAGATATAAATTTATATCAATTAGTTAATAGTTCAGAGCCTGAATTGTCTCTTGCTCATCCACTTAAAAAAACAGTATTTTGTCTTGAAACAAAAAAAACAGAAAAACCTAAGCTGGGGGAAGGAATAGAAATATCTGCATACCCCAAAAAGTACTTTCCTAAAATTATATTTAATGAATTTCAAAGAAAAACATACAGATTTAATTCTGAACGATTTCATATTGGTAGTTGTCTTTCTGGGGATAGCTTAATACTTGAGCCGGATGCTAGTAATTTAGCTGAAGTTATTAATCAAATTCAGTTGCGGGGTAAAAGAAAGACTTATAAAAAATTCAATAAATATGTAAATATGATGTTTCCAGAAATCAAAGAAGTTTCTGCTCGTATTCAAAAGAAAGATTCTAGTACTTATCAAGATTACTTGGAAGTTTTAGTTTGGTCTCCAGAAGCATTAGAAGAAGATGAAGAAGATTTAGCACTAAAATTAGCAGACTGTGGAACAGGAGTTAGCCAAGTTTTAGCCATACTTTATGTAGTAGTAACTGCCTCAGAACCAAAAATTATTATTATTGATGAACCTCAATCATTTCTACACCCAAGTTTGATTAGGAAATTAATAAATATTTTTAAAGAATTTCCCCAACACCAATACTTTATAGCCACCCATTCACCCATAGTTATTTCCGAAGCTAACCCCTCAACAATTTTACAATTATCTTATTCTGAAGGTGAAACTAAAACTAAAATTATTAACTCAAAAGAAACAACAGAATTACGCGCCCTTTTCATAGAATTAGGAGTAAGTTTATCCGATGTATTTGGTGCCGATGCAATTTTGTGGGTAGAAGGCCCGACAGAAGAACGTTGTTTTCCCCGAACCTCAGAAGAATTTGGTTATCTTTCAATGAAAGGTATACAAATTATGGCAGTAAAAGATACCGGACGTTTAGAAAGGAAAAACGCTCGTATTATTTTCGATATTTATGATAAATTGAGTGGCGGAAATACTTTATTTCCTCCAGCTATTGGGTTTATATTAGATAGTGAAAATAGAAAGGCAAAAGACAGGCAATATATTTGTGAAATGGGTAAGGAAAAAGTCAAGTTTTTACCACGTTGTAATTATGAGAATTATTTACTCCATCCTCAAGCAATTTTCGAGGTATTAAAACAAGAAAATCCATGTCTTGAAATAGCTGTAGCGGATATAAAAAATTATATTGATGAAGATAAGAACAAAAATGATAAATTATTTGAATCTCAAGAAGATAGAGATGACCTAATTAGTAAAATTTTCTCTAAATTCTCTGTTAAGTATCATAAAATAAAACACTATCAAAAAATTACCAATACCAATGAGAATTTTTCACCCGATCCTCAAGCAATCTTGGAGGTATTAAAACAAGAAAAGCCATCCGTTGAAATAACTTTAACCGATATACAAAAGTATATTGATGAAGCTAAGGAGAAAAAATGGGAATCTAAAGTAGATGGAGCTAAATTAATCGAAGACATTTTTCTTAAATTCTCTAATAAAACTGTTGAGTATCAGAAAACAAAACATTCTCTAGAAATTACCAATTGGTTGCTCGAACATGAGCAGAATTATTTACAAAAACTGGCTGAATTTTTAAAAGAAATAATTGAAGCGTAGGTTACAGCGCTACACGCAAGGCAAAAGTGCAAAATGCAGAAGTAAAATTTTAAATAGATACCAAATCAGTTCTATAAAATCCGGTTATATAGTTATCCCAAAACTAATGACTCTTTCTAAGTTGAAATCTTTTTTTTCCTAACTCATAGTCGTCATTGCGACGATAGGAAGCAATCTCCTAAACCTAGGAGATTGCTTCCTTCCACTCCGTTCCAGTCGCAATGACTTGGGTATAGTAATTATCCAGATGTTATATGAGTCCTCAGTGCTAGGATAACTAATTACCCGGATTTTATATAAATTATCTAAAAAATGTTATAGCAACAGCCAGGGCAATTAGGACATAGACTGATGATAAATCTTAGACTAGGAAACACTTTTCCAACTGTTCCCTATTCCCTAGCGCGTAACGCTATATCAACGATAATCTTGACTCTGAATATTCCGCAACCGAGCTTCTGGACGTTTAAACCTGTCTAATTGTGTTTCAAAAAAGTCACGATTTGCTTTTAAATGTTCTAGATCTGGGTCATCTAAAGGATGTAAAGTTGCTTGTCTTAATGCTTGAATAACCGCCGAAGTTACACAATACATCGAACGTTGAAAAGTTATCCCCAACTGAATCAACATATCATCTTCCCCCCGACAATATTGTTTGTAATAATCCACTAAAAAGGACGGTAAAAAATGCAGCATATCCTGCATTAATAATGTTGGTGGAATCCCAGCATTTCCTACTGGAAAAACATCAGCATAAAGAATCCCATAATGAAAATCTTTTTGATTTTCTGGTACTTGTTTTGCCTGAGCATTATAAGATTTTGTACCCCGGAAAGGAGCAGTCCGATAAAACACAGCTTCTACATAAGGTAAAGCTGCTTCAAATAACCAAGTAAAACCACAAGATTTGGGAATAATTTCATATAACTCTCCCCGAATATAAACATGATGATAAATCGGGCGATCAGCTACAGCAAAAATTCCATTTACTAGAAAATTCATTGCTTCAGGAACGCTAGTTAATTTTCCTTCGTTATATAAATCGAACATCTCAAAAAATACAGGAGCCATTACTTCCCAAAACAAACCCAAGTTGCTGTAATAAGAAAGTTGTCTTACCTGTTCGATAAACATTTCTGGAAATAATTTATATAAACCCAGCATCACAGGATTACCTTGAAAATAAGCCTTAATTGCTTTATCGGCTGCTGCTTTATATTCTGAAGTATCTAAATAAGGGTCAAATTTACCGCCCATTTCTCGATGCCAAAACATTGCCCGCATACAAGCTTCGGCAAATTCCATATTAATTCTGTCGTGCCATAAGTGATGTAACAACTTAGATTTTTTGCCAGTTTCTCCCTTTTCAATAAATGCTAAAAGTTCTGGGTGAGCTGTTGCTTCCCCGCGCCAAACTCTCAAGTCCGCATCATCACCAGCATAATGATTATGTAGGTCTAAATATGACTTTGGCAGGAAGTATTTAAAGAAGGGTAAAGGGTTTAAAAATACTCTTTCAGCAATATAAAGTAAGTCGCGCCAATAGAAATCCATTGGTACTGCATAAGCTTTATAAATACCAATAATTTGCATCAGATTTTCTGGGGTATCTGGTAACATTGCACCACCTGCTTCGAGGCGGTGAATTATTTCAGCAAATTCGTGTTGAGATGGTGGAAGTTTTGTTGTTTGTATCATGTTTTTTAGTATTGACTTTTCGGTGGATAGTGGTAACGTCTAAATCGCTAAATCATTGCTACAAAATCTGTTCAACAATTAATAATATCAAATCTGTTTGCTTCCGAGTTTTATAAGAAACCGGGTTTATGGGAGACAGATGTCAGTATAGTAGACATTTTATATAAACCCGGTTTCTACGCTTTGGTGAATAGTGGGAATTTCTCCCTTGCTAAATCATTAGCACAAAATCTGTTCAACAATTAATAATATCAAATCCGTTGGCTTCGGAGTTTTATAAGAAACCGGGTTTATGGGAGACAGATGTCAGTATAGTAGGCATTTTACATAAACCCGGTTTCTAAGATTTCGTAGCTATTTAAAGCTATTAAATAAATATAAACCTTACAGTTTCATCTCTTAATTTACCAACACCCCCTGTTCCCTGTTCCCTATTCCCTATTCCCTACTTTATATATTGACTTATTGACTGAATTTCTATTTGAGATTTAAGCACTAAAAAATTTGAAGTTTCTTCACTCCAACGCACTAACCAAGTAGGTTGAATTCCTAAAAAGAAAATCGCTACTGCTAATACCAAAGCAGGCGCACGTTCAGACCAAATAACTTTTGGATAATAAGCTGTATCATTATCTAGTTTGCCGAAACAAGTACGGTTTAACAAAATAACAAAATAAACTGCTGTTAAACCACTAGCAATAATACACAAAAGAGTGGGAATTGGAAACTTAGAAAAACTGCCCTGAAACACAATAAACTCAGCAGCAAAACCTACCATTCCTGGAATACCTGCACTTGCCATTCCACCCATAATTAATAAAGCGCTCGTAAAAGGTAAACCCCGCACCGGACTCATTAAACCATTCAAAACGGATAATTCGCGAGTGCCGACTTTAGTTTCTACTACACCCACCAGATGAAATAGAATCGCTAAAATTAGACCATGAGCTACCATTTGACTGATCGCTCCCACTAAACTTAGGGGTGTATTCGCAGCAGCAGCAACTATAATGTAACCCATGTGTCCAATGGAACTATAAGCCACCATTCGTTTGATGTCTTGTTGAGCGATCGCTGCTAATGCTCCATACAAGACGCTAATGGTACCAATAATTGCCATTCCGGGTGCGATTATTTCCCAAGTTTGGGGAAATAGTCCCAAACAGAAACGCAATAATCCGTAAGTGCCTAACTTTGCCAATATTCCACCCAGTAAAATGGTAACGGGGGGAGATGATTCAACGTAAGCATCTGGCAACCAAGTATGTAGAGGTACCAGTGGTATTTTGATGCCAAATCCTACTAAGAGAATTGTTAGTAAGATAAGTTTAGTTATTAGGGGTAATGATTCGGTAGATATGAGGTTATAGTCAAAACTAGGAGAATTGCTTAACCAAGTTATGCCTAAAAATCCTGCTAATATAAGAATCCCAGAAACTGCGGTATAGATGAGAAATTTTGTTGCTGCATAGCCTCGTTTTTCGCTTCCCCAAATTGCTATTAATAAATAGATAGGAATTAATTCTAGTTCGTAAAACAGAACGAAAAGTAGTAAATTTGCTGAAAGAAAAGCCCCTGCTACACCTGCATTTACCAACAAAATTAAAGAGTAGTAAAGTTTCGGACGTTCGATATTATTGCCGTAGCCATAAACTACGATAAATGTTAGTACAGAATTGAGGACAAGTAAGGGTAAAGATAAACCGTCTACTCCAAGATTGTAGGTTAAACCTAATTGCGGAATCCAAGCAAATGTTTCTTGAAATTGCCAATGGGGATTATTTAAGTCAAACTTTAGAGCAATTTGTACAGTCCAAACTATGAGAGATACGGCTATTGCTAAAGTGACTTTTCGTAATTTTTCCGCAGGAATATTTCCTGGAAAAAATCCTACTAATATTGCCCCTAATATTGGGATGATAATTAAAACACTGAGCATAATTTTTTGTTAAATTGTAATTGATTAAATTAGCTATGAATCATTGAATAATCAATAATATCATGTTCGTTTAAATAGTTATGATTAGGACATAGATGGAAGAGATATCTCAAACCCCTGAGATTGCTATCCGTTCCGGAATGCTCGGCAAACCTTCCACTCCGTTCCAGTCGCAATGACTTTATAGTTAGTGTTTATCCGAACATGATATAAGGGAAAATTGTATGAGAATCGTCAAAAAAAGGTGTTTTCGTCATTGCGACCAATAGGGAAGCAATCTCAAGCTCTAGTTTTTCGTACCTCAGCGTAAATTCTGCTAATTATGATTCTGATTATTGATTATATAGCAGTCGAAGCCAAGGTTAGGACATTTATAAATCCTGTTTGCGGAGCATTTCCCCAGGAAAAACCCTTTGAAAGCTTACTATTCCCTGTTCCCTATTCCCTATTCCCTATTCCCTTTTTCTCTAAAATAAACCGACAGCTAACCAACTTAATAATAGGGTAAGACCAATCAAAATTGTCAACAAATAAAACTGAGACTGACCAGAAACATTGTATTTTAAACCCTGACCTCCAAAAATAGTCGCGAAACCAACTAAATTAACTACTCCATCAACAATATAGCGGTCTATCCAAGAAATAATTTTTGATACTAAACCCACTACAAAAACAATTGTAATTTTATACAATTTGACTGTGTAAAAATCGTAAGCAAAAAAGTCTTGTATTGCTTGGTAAGGCAATTTAATTGGTTTCTCCCACTTGTCATTTATATAAATCAACCCACCAATACCAAAACCAAGTACACTGGATAACAGTAACAAACCAGCAACAGATTTATTAATAGTTGCAATATCTGGTAATAACTGCCAACTTGCTAATAACAACGGAACGTGCAATGTAAAACCAGCCAAGATAGTCATCGGCAAAACCAACGCCCATAAACCTTCAGGCGATCGCTCAGTCATTGGCTTAGTTTTACCACAGAAAATTAAACCAAACTCCCGAATAATACTAAAAGCAGTTAACCCATTCACCACAAACAACACCCCAACCAACCAAGGTTGAGTCTGCCACAAATGATCTGCCATTTGTAACAACGCCCAAAAACCACCCAAAGGAGGGAAAGCAACCAATCCCGCAGCACCGACTAAATAAGAAATTCCAGAAATAGGGCGACGAGACCATAAACCGCCATATTGAGTCAGGTCTTGGCTAATACAATTTAATATTACTCCACCCGTACTCATTATCAACAAAGCCATCGCACAAGCGTAGGTGAATAATAATATTAAAGCAGTTTTTACTTGACCGGTGCCAACCGCAATAAATACCAAACCCATGTATGCGCTGACAGAATAAGAGAGCGCTCGCTTCATATCAATTTGGGCAATAGCAATTAAAGAAGCACAAACTGCTGTAAACACTCCCACTCCTACCATTACCGTAGAAGCTACAGGAGACAAAGCTAAAACTGGTTGCAACTTAATCAATACCCAAGCTCCAACAGCTACTACCACAGAATTTCTGAGAATTGTACTTGGTACCGGTCCTTCCATTGCTTCATCTAACCACAGATGCAAGGGAAACTGAGCGCATTTACCTAGAGGACCCGCGATTAAAGTTAGACTTAATAGGGTAGCAGTAGTGGGAGCAATATTTGCAGTTTTCGCCCACTCACCGAGTTCCGTATAATTCCAAGTTCCTGCCAGGGGTAATAGAGCGACTACTCCCATCAACAAAAATAAGTCTCCAACCCGTTTAGTCAAGAAAGCGTCTCTTGCTCCCGTAACTACCAATGGTTGAGAATACCACAAACCTACTAATAAATATGTACCCAGAGTGAGAATTTCCAGAATAATGTAACTCCAGAACAGGGAGTTGCACAAAACTAAGGCACACATTCCCGCTTCGAATAATGCTAGTAGGGAGTAGAAACGCGCCCATCCCCAATCCATTTCCATGTAGGCGATCGCGTAGATTTGGCTGAGGAGGTTTAGACCTGTTATTAATATAGTCGCCCCAATGGTTAGGGTGGATATTTCTACAGAAATATTGATGTTGAGTTCTGCTACTTGTAGCCAGGGTATTGATAATTCTCGTGCAGGTTGATTCCAACTTGCTGTCAAAGCAATTAAACCATGTAAGAAAGCGATGAAGGTCATTATTAAATTGATGTAACCTGCTGGTCTTGGTCCGCTGCGGTTAATAATTCCGGGCGACCAAGGCAAGGCTAAAACTGCACCAGTTATGGCATAGCAAGGTATTAGCCATATTGTTTCTAGAAACTCGTTCGATAACATTATTTTGGTTTTTGCAAGATATTAGATAAATTATGTGCTTTTTATTTAAAAATTAATTTTATCTTAATTTTGATACAAAGATTAATATTTTTTTGGAGTATAATTTAATACGCAAAGAAACCCGGTTTCTACGGTAAATCATTGTTTTGAACAATAGACATCTACGAGAAACCGGGTTTCTGGGTTCGCCTGCGTAAATTCTGTTAATTTCTTTATCTGTAGATTTTGGACTTTGGACAAAAACCACAAATAGTTAGCATAATATTTAGGCTAACCAAGTCTGGCAATATCCCTCTGTCTTAAGTCAAAAAAATCACTGAAAAATAGAAACAAAATATAAGGTGAAGCAGATTAAGGAGTTGGGTGATTCTCTGAATATCTGTAATACTAATTGGTATAACTAATTTATTTCCTACTTGTCACATTCTTTTACCAGCAATCATTCCAGGTAAAATCAGGCATTAAATATAAATTATCTTGCCAAAATACCTGATTTGAAGTTATAATTACTATTTACTTAATATTAAGTAGTTCAATTATATCTATGTCGCTTCAATGCTAACTGCTGATTCCTCATTTAAAACCAATGAATTTCAACTCTATCCCCATACTTTAAATTAAGTTTATCCTCAGCACTACCACCATTAGCAGCAATTTCTACAAAACCATGAGAGCCAATAATTCCAATTAACTCCCCTGGTTTACAATCAGCATAAGTATTACCACTAGAAATTGTTTTACCCGCTGAAAAATCAACATTATTACTAACAATAACCGACCAATTTTTCCCGAAAACATAACTACTAGAAATATTAGTAATTATATTGCCAAAATGGTCAATATGTTGAACGCAACCTGCAATACCTGAATCTGTAAAAGTAATATTATTTAAAGGCAACTTCACCAAACTTTCTGGATTAATTTTTTCTCCCAAATTTTCTAACTTCACCCCACTAGCAAGATGAGCAGCAACAGGAGCAAATATATCTCTAGCATGAAAAGTTGTACTCGGTATTTTTGTACCCCAATACTCAGAATTAGTAAGGGAAACTACCTTAATATTTTCTATTTCTAAATTTTCTAATACTCCACTAAAAATACCATTGTCAGGTCCGACTAAAAAAACATTCGGTAGTTGAATAGTGATCGCTCTTCTTGTACTCCCAACTCCCGGATCGACAACAGCAACATGAACTGTTTCTGGGGGAAAATAAGGATAAGCATTTTGCAAACAAAATCTGGCAGCAAATAAATTTTGGGGAGGAATTTCATGTGTAAGGTCGATTATTTTGAGATTAGGATTAATTTGACAAATTACACCTTTCATTACACCAACATAGACATCTTTGAATCCAAAATCAGTTAAGAGTGTGATAATTTTTTGATTTGACATTATTATGTTTAATAATTAGGGTTTCCTGAAAAAGTCTGTTATACCAATTTGAAAAAAGAATGCTATACTTATCAGTAGCGTGTTGATAATTCTGATATTTACTACTCCCCTACTCCCCTACTCCCCTACTCCCCTACTCCCCTACTCCCCTATTCCCTATTCCCTATTCCCTAAATTATTTCCATCTATCAATTTGATATTTAGCATCTTTAAAACCCCCTGTACGACCTTGTTCTAAATAAAGTTTAGCTGCTTTTTCAAAATCACTAATTGCTCCTTTTCTATCTCCGATATTAATTCTAACTAATCCTCTATTGTAATAAGCACCCGCATATTCTGAGTTAAGTCTAATAGCTTGAGCATAATCGGCGATCGCTTGCTGATAATTTTCTTGTTCTGAATAAATAGTAGCACGATTTGCATAAGCTTCAGCATTATTTGGACTTAATTTTATTGCTTGAGTATAATCTTCTATTGCTTTTTCTGGTTGATTAGCTGTAGCATAAGCTAAACCTCTATTTGTATAAGCTTTAGGATTTTCAGGATCGAGTTTAATTGTTGCAGTGCAGTCAGATACAGATTTTTCATACTCTTGTAAATTTAGATAAGCAATACATCGATTATTATAAGCAATGTAATTTTTAGAGTTAATTTCAATTGCTTTAGTACAATCAGATACAGCGTTTTCATACTCTGCTAAATTCAAGTATGTGCTACAACGATTAGCATAACCTTCTTCATTTTTAGGATCTATTTCAATAACTTTATTGTAATCATCTAGAGAACCTTGATAATCTCCCATAAAAAACCTAGTTCTGCCTCTGTTATAATAACCATCTATCTCTTTTGGTGCAATTTTAATCATCTCAGTGTAATCTGCTATTGCTCCTTGTAAATCATTATTGGCAGCACGAGCTAACCCTCTTGCATGGTAAGCATTAATATCATTTGGTTGCAGTTTCAGAACTTGAGTATAATCTTTAATCGCCGCCGGATAGTTTTGGGATTTATAGTAAACAAATCCTCGTTTGTAATAAGCTTCAGAATCTTGAGGTTTCAGGCGCAACACCTGGGTAAAATCATCAATTGCTCCTGCATAATTTTGGTTATCAGAATGAACTCCCCCTCGGTTAAAATAAGCATTAACATAACTGGGATTAAGATTAATCGCTTGACTGTAATCAGCAATAGCATTTTGATAATTTTCTAAGTTGTAATAAGCATTCCCCCGTTGGTAGAAATACTCTGCTTGACCAGGATTCAATTTAATTGCTTGATTAAATGCTGAAATTGCTCCTTGTTCATTGCCTTGATTAACACTTTCTACCCCTCTTTCAAATAGTCTTTCTGCTTTTATCGGGTTAGGACGATTCAAAAAACTTACTATCCCAATCAGCACTGCTATCACCCCTAAACTTGCAAAACCAAATACAACTAACCATAATGAATTGGATGCTATACCCTTACGACTTGTTTGAATTTGAGGATTTATACTGCTTTCATTTATGGGTATTGACGCCATCATTTTGTGGGGGCGACCGCTAATTTTCTGTAGCGCTTTGACAACTTCTGCTGTAGACTGGTAACGTTTTGTGTAATGGTAATGTACCATTTTCTCCATAATATCCGCTAGATTTGAGGAACATTGTGCGCGATTTCGCCAGAGGATACCACTAGGATTTGATGGAGAGAGGTCTTGTAGTTTTGGCAGTTCACCACTAGGAATACCTGTCAGAGCTTGAATCCCAATCATACCTACTGCATACAGATCGCTATTATATTGAGGAATGCCTTGAAATTGTTCGATCGGCATATAGGAGGGGGTACCTGTAGCAATAGTTCGTTGCATTTCTCCGTTTGCTTCTGCGATCCGATGACTAACTTCTTTCACCGAACCAAAGTCAATTAAAACTAATTTTCCATCTGGTTGACGTCTAATTAAATTTGATGGGTTAACATCTCGATGAATTACTTCATGTCCATGTACAAATCCTAAAATTTCTAAGATTTCTAATAATAGTTGAATTACTTGTTTTTCCTGCCAAGGTTTACCAGGAATAATTTCTTTATTTAATGGTGTTCCAGGAATAAATTCTTCTACTAAATAAAATTGATTATTTTCTTCAAAATAAGCTAATAATAAAGGAATTTGATCGTGTCTTCCTAATTTTTCTAATATTTCTGCTTCTTGCTTGAACAAACGGTGAGCAGTTCTGACAATCGTAAAACTATTACCAGGAGCCCTTAGTTGTTTGACCACACATTGAGGATGCCCAGGGCGACGAGTATCGGCAGCCAAGTATGTTTGTCCAAAAGCACCAGAACTCAGGACTTGAACGACGCGGTAACGTCCATCTAGCAGTTGACCTATCATGTTCATGTTATTTATTTTATACCATTTTTCTTAACTATCAAGAGAAATTAAGTCAGAATAGGGCACAGGGTATATACAGAGTAGATTAAGTGATGAATTAATACCAATTCACTTTAAGGATGTCACAAATAGTTTCCCACTTTAAATGTCAAATAATTGCCGGAAACTATTGTCTTGTCAAAGTTTTTCGTCAAGTTAATTCCGCCTTTTGTACGGGTGATTTCCTATGGAATACTCCTAATTACGCGAATTATCCCTTCTGACTTATGACTTATGACTTCTGACTTCCGTGAAACGGTATAAGTCTCTCACTATTTTTGGTAGTTGGTATTATTTTATATGATATATTAAATAAAATAAATAAGAACAAAAACTCTTATTTAAAATAGTTAAATTTTAGCTTTAGGTATAATTTAAAATGGTAATTTTTTTTGTTAAAACAGTTAATTATTGCAGTTTTTCTATCATATTGAGGGAGTTTTGATAATCCTTTATTTTACCTTGTTCTAAAGATAAGTTAGCACTTTCCCGAAAGTCTGCTACTGCTGCTGGTAGCTCTTGTAATTCATACAGAATAATTCCTCGATTATAGTATGCTTTAGCATTACTGGGATTGAGTTTAATTATCTGGGAAAAATCTTGAATAGCTTGATTATAGTTTCCTATTTCTGAGAAAAGTATTCCTCTATGATTATAAGCAAGGACATCTTGAGGATTGATTTTTATTGCTGTGGTAAAGTCTTCTATTGCTGCTTGAAAATAGCCATTAGCAGACTGTGCTAAACCTCTGTTTATGTAAGCTTTGGCATTTTTATTGTCTATACCAATAGCAATACTACAGTCTTCTGTTGCTCTCTGATATTCTCCTAGATTAAAATAAGCAATACATCGATGATTGTATGCTAAATCATTTTCAGGATTGATTTTTATTGCTTGGTTACAATTAGAAATCGCAGCTTGATGATTTGCCAGATTTAGATAAGCGCTACATTTATTTGTATAAGCATCTGAATCATCTGGTTTTAATTCTAATACCCGTGCGTAATCTGCGATCGCATCTTGATATTTTGCCATTTCTAAGTGAGAGTTACCTCGATGATGATATGCTTGTACATCATTGGGGTTGAATTTGATAGCTTGAGTGTAGTCACTAATTGCACCTACTCGATCTCCTATCGTTCCTCTTGCTGTTCCTCTATTAATATAGGTGTTACTATCTTTGGGATTAAGTCTCATTGATTGACTGTAGTCTTGGATGGCATTTTTGTAGTCTCCAATTTCGTAGTAAATTTGCCCTCGTTTGTTATAAGCTTTAGTATAGTTAGGATTGATTCTTAATGTTTGCGTTAAATCGGTAATTGCTTTTTCATTGTTATCTAGTTCATAATAAACTAGAGCGCGTTGATAATAAGCATCGTTATAGTTTCCTTTGATTTTAATTGCTGTTGTATAATCTTTTATTGCTTTTTCATAAGCTCTTTGAGAATAGTAAGAGTTGCCTCTTTGATAGTAAACGGAGGCATTTTTGGGGTTTAGTTTCAGTGCTTCGGTGTAGTTGGCGATCGCTGCTGGTTGTTTTCCTTGTTTGGCTAATTCTTGACCTTGCTTATAAAGTGTTTCTGCTTTGACTATAAATTGGTATTGCCAAAGAGCGATCGCTACTCCTACTATTGTTATAAATGTTGAACCAACAATTAATATATTTTTTTTGTTGGGTTTGGGTTGAGGTGGTGTTGATTGAATTTCTCTAGCTTCAGGTTTTGTAGTTATTGTTTCTGGTTTTGAGAGAATTTGATTATCTACTGAGACTGATATCTTACTTAATTCTGTTAAGACTTCTGTTGCTGACTCATAATTTTGTTTACTTTGACTATTTACCATTTTGTCAATGATATCTGATAGTGCTAGAGAACATACTTGTAAATTCTGCCAAGGTATTTCTATTCCTGGAGTATTGTTAGCTTGTTTTTGCTTCAATAAATCTTGAGGTGATAATCCTGTTAGTGCTTGAATAGCAATTATCCCTAAAGCATAAATATCACTTTTTTTGTCTAGTTCCTGCTGATTTTTATCTAAGGGTATATAAAGTAAGCTATCAGAGTTATTTTGGTTGTAATTTTCTGATATTAATGGTTCTTGATTTAATTCTAAAATTCTCTGAATTTCTCTTTCTAACCCAAAATTAATTAAGAATAATTTTCCATCTAAGATTCGTCTAATTAAATTTCCTGGCTTAATTTTCCCATGAGTTTCCCCTTGACTATGAATCAAAACTAAAACTTCTAGCACCTCCTTTAATATATTAATTACTTCTGCTTCCAACAAAGGTTTATTTTGGGCTAACTCTTCTCTTATAGAAAGACCTACTATATAATCTTCGACCAAGTATATATTATTGTTTTCTTCAAAATAAGCTAATAAGTTCGGTAGTCCCTCATGTTGACTCAAGCTATAAATCTTTTCTATTTTTTCTTCAAATAATGATAGTATGACCTCTCTATTTTCAGAGTTAAAATTGCCTAGTTGAATTTCTCTAACTACGCATTGGGGTGAACCTGGACGGTGGGTATCTGTTGCCAGATATGTCTGCCCTAAAATAGTTGAACTTATAGGTTGGATAAAACGATAGCGTTTATCTACGATTTGGCCAATCATCATTTACTCTCATCCGATTACAGATATGTCTTTATAGTGGGATAATTGATTTGATTTTTAGCGTTGCATGATCGGGAATCCGAAAGTAGATATTTTTAGAGACTGTTTGTAAAATAAGTATTAAGCAAAAAGTTTCAGAATTCAAGCTTTAAGATTGAATAAGGCA
>NZ_JBNHEQ010000068.1:0-1243 GCF_050016015.1 Dapis hubbardiae BLCC-M172 | reverse complement strand
TTATTAATAATTAATAATTAAATAATTCTGGTTTAAAGCCTCCCCTTGGATAGGGAAAAAAAAGTGCTTAGGATATTTCCCGATATTCAATTCCGTAACGGTTTTAACCAGAGGTAATTATCAATTATCAATTATCAATTATCAATTAATTACCTTAGTTTAATGACTTTTTTGTTAGTTTGAGCAATCTTTTGCATTAATTATTCTTGTTTGTACGGACGTTGCACAGGCAAAAATGCGTTTTCCGTTCCGGAATGCTCCGCTTTCCATGTTGCGCAGCAAAACGTCCCTACCTTCCCCCACTCCCCTACTTCAATCAAATGTAGAAAAGTTTTTCAGAAATGGTATAACTAAAAATGGCCAGGCTAATCGTGGGTAGCCCTCAAAATGTTTCATCTGAGCGTTAAAGTGCAAATTTTTCTAAATTCTCTTCCCTCCTGACTCCTGTAGGGGGAATTTCCTACAGAATGCTTTGCAGAATGCAAAACGCGAATCGCCCCTAGGACTCCTGCTCCTATCCTCACCCATAAGACTTTTGAGCGCAAACCCTAATTGGATAGAGTCTTCTCCATCCTTAAAGGAGTAATACCATTTATCAAAAACCTTGCTATATTTGATTAGGTGGGGAGTGTGGGAGGTGGGGGTAAGGGACGTTGCATAAGGGCGTCCGTACACAGAAGAATAATGAACATTAAATGACTAATAATTAGGTAATAATTTATTTTACCTGTGTTAATTACTTGATAACTGAAGTGTCACTCAAGTATAGCATTAATGCATGGAAATTGGTATAACTAATTACCGAATTATTAATAATTAATAATTAAATAATTATGGTTTAAAGCCTCCCCTTTTAAGGGGAAAAAAGCGGTCGTTTGCGGAGCATTCCGTCAGGATGGGATAGCGTTTTGCTTCGCAACATATAAAGCGTTTCGGCTGTCGCCGACATGAAAAGCGCAGCTCCTCTTCCAGAGGCAGCGGGTCCGTAGGAGCGGGTCTCCTGCTCTTAACAGAGCCGCGTTTCATGTTGCGCAGCGTTAACGGAGTTGTGCGAAGCAAAACGCTTTTCATGTCGCGCAGCGTTAACGTTTGCGGAGCATTCCGTCAGGAAAGTTGTGCGGAACGCTAAACGCCATATCCAATCAACCAAGAGAAGAAATAATATTTCCTTATCTTCAATTCCCGTGAGGTTTTAACCAGAGGTAATTATCAATTATCAATTATCAATTATCAATTAATGAAC
>NZ_JBNHEQ010000067.1:13852-24722 GCF_050016015.1 Dapis hubbardiae BLCC-M172 | reverse complement strand
AAGGCGTGAATGATCTAATTATTTAATTGTTTAATTATTAATTATTTCGGTAAACTGTAATTCGCATTGGACGAATACAAGGGTTTCCTCCAGGCTTATCTGGTTCAATCGTAAGAATGTCACGATAGCTCATAATCAAATTTATCTATGCCCTAAAATTGGATCAACAATTAGTTTCGCGCATCACTTATTAATTACGCTTTTACTAATTTTCCCCAATCGCCATTATCCTCTTGGACAAAATCCTGAATACACCTTCTATAACTACTATAGAATTTATTTTATCCTTCTATTCAGCACTTGATTTCGTCAGGAATATCTAGTAGTTTTGAGGTGATAAATTATTTTTCATATTTTTTTAATACCCCTAGGGCAAATAAGGAGTTACACTTAATAGGTGTTTACAAAGCACTTTCAGACCATCAGGGTGCATTATATAATCCCAGGCCAGAAAGAAAATTTCTGGTATATCTGGGATGCCAATATACCAATAGAAGAGTTTAGTTACGAAGAAACAGGTGGCTATTTTGGTCAGTTTGCCTATAGTTTGGATGAATTTGTTCCTAATTATAGGTCTGTATTATTAGTAACTAAACTTGAACAATCTACTAATACTAATTTAACTTCTTTTCCAGGGTGTTATTGAGGAACAAACTTGACAATTAAATGAAAAAAATATTAGGAGTAGCAAGTAAAAACAAAGGAAAATAAAAAAATCTATTCCCTGGTTAATACCTGGAAAGTTAGAGAAATTTAAAGTCTAAATATTTCACAAAAAATTACAAGAAATTATCAGATAACTGTTTATTTTCTTGTATACTTCCATCTTCAAGATAAACTACTCTATCAGCAGAACTTACTATTCTAGGATCGTGAGTTACCATTAGCACAGTACAGCCACCTTCTTTAGCTAGCCGACGTAGTAACTCAATAACTGTATGGCCACTATGAGAATCTAAAGCTGCTGTTGGTTCATCCGCCATAACTATCCTAGGGTTTCCAGACAAGGCACGAGCGATCGCTACTCTCTGTTTTTGGCCACCAGATAAATCCCGTGGATGTAGTTTGGCTTGAGGAGCTAACCCTACTTGTTCCAAAAGCACCTGAGCTTCATGTTTTGCTGCCTTACCTTTGATACCCTTCATATTCAGAGCTACTTCTATATTTTCCGCTGCTGTTAATGCAGGGAACAAGTTAAATCCCTGAAAGATAAAGCCGATATTCTGAAGTCTAAACTTGGCCAGTTGATGTCTAGACATTTTGGTAATTTCTTGTCCCAAGAGACACACTCTGCCAGATGTTGGTGTTAACAATCCTGCTAAGATTGACAGCAAGGTAGTTTTACCAGAACCGGACGGCCCCATCAATAGTTGGACATCACCTTTTTGTACTGTCAAGTCAATATTCTTGAGTACCTGGTAAGATTGTTGTCCGTTTTGATAGGCCATTGTCACCCCACAAGACGTGATTGCTGCTGTTCTTAAGCTAGCAACATCTCTAGGATTAGAAAGAGATAGGTTTTTAGTTTGAGTGGCAGCAGCCATGTACATATTGAAAGTAGTCATAGGTGCGACTTTTGGTGAGCTAGAGTGTTTTGGGGACATGAGCAATATACCTCTGATAGATAGTTCGCGCTATGCGAAGTTTCTATAGTTTGCCTGAGTTTCCCAGGTTTTTGAGTTTAACCTAAATTGAATCTCTCTCAAAAAATTGAATTTAATGTCAGGGATTCATTTAAGTTTAATGGCCTTTGAACTGAATAGAAACTGAGGTAATTTACTTACATTGTATTTTAGCTTACTAAGTTTTAAGGTAATCAAGAACACTTAGAACTTAGATTAATTTTGACTAACCTTTATCTGAGAGTTTACTAAGAAAGGACTTAAGAGTAGTTGAGAGTTATCCTGAACTTACCCAATATATTTTGCTTCATTTTTCCCATTTGAAATTTCAAATTTTGACGATTTAACTTCAAAAAACGTGAAGAAAATATAATTTTTTTTCTGTAGTCATAATCATCAGCAAAAATTTTAATTAGATAATTGACAATGAAAATTTTCCTATGAATTATACTACTACTTAACAGGATTAATTTGATGAAGTCGTTGTCAAAGCTATAAATGACTAGACTCCAGTATTTCAATTTATTTGGGTGTCAGAGTGAGACTCAGGAGAGCTACCTACAATATTTTTTAGGTATTTTCCTGGTTACTTGATAAATACTTTCTTTCTTGGGAGGAGAAATAAGTAATTATCAGTGTATCTATCTAAGATAACATACTAACAAACTTATAGTTAACAATAAATTATAGTATAAAAAATAGCAGATATTAATCTCTGCTAGTGCTTAAATTATTGGCAATGTTTTTCTAAAAAAAAGAATAAGTTCATAAGCAAGATTAATTACACTTCCTATTGACTCTCTGTTCCCTCTCTCAACTAGGAAATTCCTAAAAGCACAACCACTTAATATTTATTGAAAATCGTCAAACTTATGGAAAAGGTAAATGAGAGAACTTGAAATTTACTTTCTGCTAAACTGTTGTAATTAGTCGATAATATCCAAATATCTCAATATTTTTATCATGGCGACATTTTTATTAGAAATTGGTACAGAAGAATTACCTGCAACTTTTGTCTCTGAAGCCATACAACAGTGGCAAGAACTTATCCCCACAACCCTCACAGAAGCATACTTGACAAATGATGCAGTTAAGGTATATGGCACACCTAGACGTTTAGCAGTGGTTATTGAGGGTTTAGCACTTAAACAACCAGACCGAGAAGAAGAAATTAAAGGACCTCCGGCAAAGGCAGCTTTTAAAGATGGTAAACCTACTAAAGCAGCAGAAGGTTTTGCTAAAAAACAAGGAGTAGAACTTAAGGACTTAGAAATACGCCCTACGGAAAAAGGGGATTTTGTTTTCGTGAATAAAAAAATTCAAGGTAAACAAACAACAGAAATTCTGAGTGAATTAATACCAGAATGGATTGATAAATTAGAAGGTAAAAGATTTATGCGTTGGGCAGATGGAGATATTAAATTTCCCCGCCCTATTAGATGGTTAGTAGCATTATTAGATGATGAAATATTGCCGATAAATTTAGAGAATGGTTCGGAGAAAATTACAAGCGATCGCCTCTCTTATGGTCATAGAGTTTTACATCCTCAACTAATAGAAATTTCTCAAGCTAAAGATTATGTGGAAGAGTTGAGAAAAGCCTACATTGAAGTAGATGATCGACAACGAAAAAATCAAATTGAACAACAAATACAAGCAGCAGCAAAAAAAGTTAATGGAAAAGCAGAAATTCCCGCAGAATTATTAGCAGAAGTCACAAATTTGGTGGAATTGCCAACAGCAGTAGTTGGAAAATTTGATGAAGAATTTTTAATTTTACCTGCGGAAGTAACAAAAACAGTAATGGTGAAACATCAGCGTTACTTCCCTGTTTTAAAATCAACAAAAAGTTCCCAGTCAGAAACTGACTTATTACCATATTTTATTACCATTTCTAATGGCGACCCCGAAAAATCAGAGATTATTGCTACAGGAAACGAAAGAGTAATTAAAGCGAGATTAGCAGACGGACAATTTTTCTATAAAGCAGATTTAGCAAAACCATTAGAAAATTATTTGCCTGAATTAGAGGCAGTTACATTCCAAGCAAAATTAGGCTCAATGGGAGAAAAAGTAAAACGCATTGTTAATATAGCTAAGTTAATTGCTGAACAGTTAGAAGTTAGTAAAGAAGAATCCAAAAATATAGAAAGAGCAGCTCTTCTTTGTAAAGCTGACTTAGTAACTCAAATGGTTTATGAATTTCCAGAACTACAAGGAGTAATGGGAGAAAAATATGCCCGTGCTGGTGGAGAAACTGAAGCAGTAGCAACTGCAATTTTTGAACATTATTTACCTAGAGGTGCAGGAGATATTTTACCGGAAACTATTAGCGGTCAAATTGTAAGTTTGGCAGATAAACTTGATACTTTGGTAAGTATTTTTGGATTAGGAATGTTACCAAAAGGTTCTGGCGACCCCTTTGCTTTACGTCGGGCAGCAAATGCAGTGGTTAATATTACTTGGTCAGCTAATTTGCCATTAAATTTACATCAGTTATTAGAACAGACTGCTGCGAATTTTATCAAAATTTATTCTGAAGCAAATTCAGAATTATTAGCACAGTTATATGATTTTTTCTTGCAACGAATTAGAACTATTTTGCAAGAGGAAAAAAATATTGATTATGATTTGGTAAATGCGGTTTTGGGAGATAATGATTCTGAATATCAGGAAAGGGGATTAAAAGATTTATTAGATGTGCGTAATAGGGCAGTTTTCTTACAAAATATTCGGCAAAATGGTATGCTTGAGAAAATCTATGAAACTGTCAACCGTTCAACTCGTTTAGCTGCTCAAGGTGAGTTGGATAAAATTCAACTTGCACCTGTAGAAGTTGTAGATTCAAAACTGTTTAAAAGTGAATCGGAATTAGCTTTTTATGATGCTTTAGTTGAGTTAGTTCCTCAAACAGAAATATCTCAAAAAACCAGAAATTATCAACAGTTAGTAGATGCTTTGGCAAAAATAGCTCCCACAGTAAGTAACTTCTTTGATGGACCTGAAAGTGTATTGGTAATGGACCCCGATCCGAAAATCAAACAAAATCGCTTGAATTTATTGGGTATACTCCGCAATAATGCTAGGGTATTGGCAGACTTTGGCGAAATAGTTAAAAGTTAAGTTATAGCAGTTAAATAATTAATAATTACCTCTTCTGTAATAGAGAGATTGACTCAAAGAAATTTTTTTTCTTCTCTTGGTCGATTGGATATGGCGTTAACGGAGTGGCTCTGAAAGAGCGGGGAACCCGCTCCTACGGACCCGCTTCGCTAACGCCATCTCATCCTGACGGACTGCTCCGCAAACGACCGCTTTTTTCTCCATGAATGGAGAGGCTTTATACGTTAATTTTTCGGTAATAGGAAACAGTAGGACAAACATTTCCTTGTCTAAGATTGATAGTCAGTCTATAGTCTTAAACCAACTATTTCTTTGTTAAGTATTGGAGGTTAGAGAAAAATACAAAAATAGAAATGTAGTTGTGGTAGTTGTGACGCTAAAGTATGAAGAGATTATTAGCAAAATGAATATAAAAAAGGTGATAGGTAACAGCTTAACTAGAAGATGGTAAGAACAGGTAATACCAGTTTCAAAAAATACTGCTAAATTAACTTTTTTTATAGTTAGGGAAGACCTGGATTTTGCCATATCAGGAAAATTAAATTAAAGAGCAAGGGTTTTCCCTATTTCCTACTATATACGGACGTTGTATACAACTACTACTACCTCTTTTTACTGTAATAATATTTTTTTAATTTCGTATTTGATAAATGAAAAGTCCTATAAATGCAGTTAATATTCCTTGAGAAGGGAGAGACTTTAAACCGATTTTTTTTGGTAAATATTTTTTAATCAGATATTATTTTAGGAAAAAACACCATAAAAATAGGTATTTTATTTATGGCTTGCTGATTAAATCTCAAAGCATTGATAGATAATATTTTTAACCTTTTTAGGTTGGGAAAAAGTACCTATTTTTCAGATATTTATGCACGGTTCCCGAAAAATCAAAAAGTTAGGATTTTGGGCGCATAGTTGAGGCAAAAAATTACTCCCCTACTCCCCTACTCCCCTACACCCCCGCTCCCCTACTCCTTAAAAAAGACTTTTTCAGCAAACCTTATTTACTTCAGTTATTTAATAAGCATCAACTATAACACTACCTTTTATAGAAACTGTATAAATCCTAAATCTTATGGAAGTATCCTAGCTCAATCTACTGTAAAATTAAAATAATTAGATTGGGAATTCGTTCTTCACTCAAAATTTACTATGTCAAAAGCTCATATTATTGGTTTAGGAAAATCAGGTGTTGCTGCTGCGCGACTGCTGAAAAAAAATGGTTGGGAAGTTGAATTGAGCGATCGCAATATTTCTGACTCCCTCCAGCAACAGGAACAACAACTAACTCAAGAGGGTATTACCGTTAAGTTGGGTTATTCATTTGAACCGGAAAAGTCTTTAGATTTAGTTGTTGTTAGTCCTGGTGTGCCTTGGGATATACCCCCACTGCTCCGTGCTAGAGAAAGTGGTATTGAAACTATTGGCGAAATGGAATTGGCATGGCGATATCTCCAGTCTCCCCGGTGGGTGGGTATCACTGGCACGAACGGTAAAACTACTACTACTGCTTTAGTTGCTGCAATTTTTCAGACTGCGGGGTTGTCTGCTCCGGCCTGTGGTAATATTGGTTATGCTGCTTGCGAATTAGCTTTATCAGAAACTCCCCCAGATTGGGTAATTGCAGAAGTTAGCAGTTATCAAGTTGAGTCTTCCAATACTCTCAAGCCAGAGATTGCTGTATGGACTACTTTTACTCCTGACCATCTCAGTCGGCACTACAATTTAGATAATTATTTTAATATTAAAGCCAGTTTATTAAATCGCTCTCAAATACAAATTATCAATGGTGATGACCCCTACTTGCATGAAAATGCAACTAACCTTTGGCATAATACCTACTGGACAAGCGTTAAAGGTAAAGCTAATTTGCTGGGAGATGCTGCGAAGGGAATTTATATTGAAGATGGATGGGTAGTTGCTTTCGGAGAACAAATAGTTTCTGTAGAGTCACTACAAATCTTAGGAACTCATAATCAGCAGAATTTATTGATGGCAGTAGCAGTGGCGAAATTGGCAGGAATAGAAAAAGAGGCGATCGCTGAGGCGGTGAAAAATTTTTCTGGCGTACCCCACCGTTTGGAATATATTTGTAGTTGGAATGGGGTGGATTTTATTAATGATAGTAAAGCTACAAATTATGATGCTGCAGCAATTGGTTTAAGAGCTGTACCGGCACCTGTATTATTAATTGCTGGTGGTGAAGCTAAAGAAGGTAATGATCATGATTGGTTGCGACAAATTAAGGAAAAAGTTGTTTTTGTTTTGTTAATTGGTGATGCTGCTGAGTTTTTAGCTAAGAGATTACAAAAGATTAATTTTCGTCATTATGAAATAGTGAAAAATATGGAACGCGCGGTAATTAGAGGTGCAGCATTATCGAAAAAATATGATGCTAAAGTTGTGTTATTATCTCCCGCTTGTGCAAGTTTTGACCAGTATCAAAATTTTGAAGAAAGAGGAGATAATTTTCGGCAATTATCTTTGGCATTGAATCAGAAAAAAAGGTAGATTTAGGTGTTAGGTAGTAGGTGTTAATTCTGAGGTTTTAGCTATTAGAGATAATATAGAAATAAACACAAAAAAAGGTGAATTATAATTATGTCTGGTTTAACAGTTAAAGATTTAGAAAAGTTGCAGATAGATTATCCAGATTATCAGATGGAATTAGTAGGTGGAGAAATTATTGTGATGAGTCCTTCGGGTCTAGAATCAGGTGAAATAGGATCAGCAATAGTAGCTTATTTATGGAATTGGGTAAGACCAAGAAAGTTAGGTAGAGTTATTGCTTCTAGTGGAGGTTTTCGCTTACCAAATGCAGATGAAGATATTCGGACTCCAGATGTTTCTTTTATTCGTGCAGAAAAATTACTCCGTCCTACAGAAGATTATGTTAAGTTAGTTCCTGACCTAATTTTTGAAGTTAAATCTAAGAGCGATAAATTACCAAAATTACGTCAAAAAATACAAGAATTTATAGAGTTAGGAACTGTTGTTGGGGTGTTAGTAGATCCTCGCAGTCGGACAATGGAAGTTTATCGTTATCAGCAAGAAAAAATAGTCCTGAAAGATGGGGATATGTTAGAAGTAGAAGAAATCTTACCAGGATGGAAATTACCTGTAGTTGAAGTATGGGCGCCAGAGTTTGGGTAGGAATTTATATGAGGTACACTGGAAAAATTAAACAACAGATTATATAAAAAATTTAATGGAAGGAAAACAACTATCTTTATTTCCTAATTTTGAGTATCAAAGTGATAAAAATTATCATAAAAAAGCTAAACTAGGTCGCTATGAGAAAATTCAATATGAATTAAACAATAACGACAACGATCCGTATAAAAAATTCATTGAAATTGAAGAAAAACCATTATGTAAATCTGATTATAAATTTGTCGATTTATTTTGTGGTGCTGGAGGAATGACACAAGGTTTAGTTCAAGCAGGATTCGATCCAGTAGTGAGTGTTGAAGAAAACTCTATAGCATCAGCAACCCATAGAAAAAATTTTCCTCAATGTCATCATTTTTGTGGAGATATTAAACAATTTGACTCTACAGAATGGCTCAAAAAAATTTGCTCTCCAGAAATACATTTAGTAGTAGGGGGTCCTCCATGTCAGGGTTTTTCAGTAGCAGGAAAAAGAAATCCAGATGACCCAAGAAATAATTTATTTCGAGAGTTTGTGAGAGTAGTTTCTGAAATCCGTCCTTGGTATATTGTTATGGAAAATGTTCCAGGAATTATTACTATGAAAAAAGGTGCTGTTAAAGACGAAATTTGTCAAGCATTTGTCGATATTGGTTATTCTAATATATCTATAGCAATTTTAGAATCTGCTGCATACGGGGTGCCACAAATTCGTCCTAGAACTTTTTTTATTGCCAATAAATTTGGTAAGATTAATCCTTATCCAAAACCTCAACTATTACCACACCAATATAAACCAATTGAATCAGCAATTTCTGACCTTCCAGAATTAACTCCTATTCCAGAAATTAATCATCAGTGGACTCGACATTCACAAGAATATATGGAAAGACTTGCTCAGGTACCTCCTGGTGGTTCTTTATATAAAACTTATGCTGATGCTTTTAAGCGACAATATTTGGGTAAACCAAGTATGACTATCAAAGAAAATCATGGTGGTACTCATATTCATCCTTATCTTAACCGAGTAATTTCAGCAAGAGAAATGGCAAGATTACAAAGTTTTCCTGACTCTTTTATTTTTGAGGGTTCTATGAAAAAAGCGATGTGGCAAATTGGTAATGCTGTACCTCCCCGTTTAGCAGAATGTATAGGTTATGGATTGATTCCTTTTTTAAATAAAATTGCTGATGAAAGGAAGAAGGAAGAATTCAAGAATTAAGAATTAAGAATTAAGAATTAAGAATTAAGAATTAAGAATTACCTCTCCTTGAAAAGAAGAGGATTGACAAACAGGAAAATTTTTATTTATTATCCCCTATCCAAGGGGAGGCTTTGAAGCAGAATATTTCGGTAATTGATAATTTATAGGTGATAATTGATTTTATTTTTGATTTTTGGAGATGTCTAATAGTTAATTATCCTGCTTAAACTCAGTTAGTTTTTGATTAAGAGTATCTCGCCAAATATCAAAATTATACCAACCACATCCGATACATCCAGTCTCAGCATCTTTTCCAATTTTAGGTATATTATGAGGCCAATTTTCATTACCTTGATACCAGAATTTAATGCCTAATGGTGTACCCCTTTTACCAGTTTTAATACAAAATTCACAGCTTCTTGATTTTAAAAGATTATGATTACCTGCACTATCTTTTTTGAGCAATTTAAATTTTTGTTTAATCTCAGTTTCACTCATATTTAAGTTATGAGTTTCTTCAACATTTCCCCATCTTTCCATGGGAAAACGATGGTCAATAATAATTTCATGTCGCGGTCGTTGTCTTTGTTCAATCACATCTATATAGGAATAGACAGATAATATTTTTTCGACTAATTCTAAGGGAATATTAGTAGGAGCATTTGCTGCTTTAATTTTTCCTGTCCAACAATCCCATGTTGTTTGTTTTTGACAAGTATTGCAGAACTTTCTTTCTGTCTTAATTTCTAAACCAGGGCGACTTTTTGTACCTCTTTGTAATCCTTGAATACCACCTCCACCTGCATATTGTTCTGATGCTAGGTTTTTACCTTCACAACTACGACAATGCCATTCTTTATCTGATAAAAGATTAAATACTTTTAATTGAGTTGAGTTTTTTCTAAATGTAGATTTTAAGTTTTCTACTAAGTTTTGATTATTCACTCTATATTATTAGCTTCTGCCTCTAAATTATCAAGAAGTTCAGATACACTAATACCCATTCCTGCAGCTAAACTAACAAGAGCAGTTAGAGAAGGATTTCTCACACCACGTTCTAGTCCAGATATATAGGTACGATCTAAGTTAGCTCGAAATCCAAGTTCTTCTTGGGAAATTCCTAATTTCATCCGACGTTGTTTAATCAAACGACCAAGGGCAATCAGAATATTACTTTTCGACTTATCCATAACCCTATATTTTCAGACTTTGTGGATTATCAGTCTACGGACGATGTGTCACATCAAAAATCTGTTAAAATGTAAAAAATTTGATTAAGATTAGTAGGAAAATCAACAAATGACTCAAGCAATTACTCAAGAACCAACTATTTTAGAAAGTCTGAAAAAATCAACTCCTAAACAACAGCAGGAGGTGTTATATTTTCTGGAATTTTTGCCGAGTAAAAACCAAAAAGTAGAAACTTTCCCACCTGAATAAAAAACAATATCTGCTTAGGAAGTAGCTAAACAATGGGTGGGTTGTGTTGATAGTGGTATTGGAGATTTATCTGATAATAACAAAGTATCTTGATCGACCTTAAGTTAAATGAAATCAAACGTAATTTTAGATACCAGTCCGTTAGTTGCATTAGAGGATTTGTAGATGCTCAATCTACGGACGATGTGTCAGATTAAAAATATGTATAAGATGGAAATAAATTTATTAAACTTCGTAGGGAAACTAACAAATGACTCAAGCAATTACTCAAGAACCAACTATTTTAGAAAGTCTGAAAAAATCAACTCCTAAACAACAGCAGGAGGTGTTA
>NZ_JBNHEQ010000067.1:0-13752 GCF_050016015.1 Dapis hubbardiae BLCC-M172 | reverse complement strand
GAAATAAATTTATTAAACTTCGTAGGGAAACTAACAAATGACTCAAGCAATTACTGAAGAAAAAACTATTTTAGAAAGTCTGAAAAAATCAACTCCTAAACAACAGCAGGAGGTGTTATATTTTCTGGAATTTTTGCCGAGTAAAAACCAAAAAGTAGAAACTTTCCCACCTGAATAAAAAACAATATCTGCTTAGGAAGTAGCTAAACAATGGGTGGGTTGTGTTGATAGTGGTATTGGAGATTTATCTGATAATAACAAAGTATCTTGATCGACCTTAAGTTAAATGAAATCAAACGTAATTTTAGATACCAGTCCGTTAGTTGCATTAGAGGATTTGTAGATGCTCAATCTACGGACGATGTGTCAGATTAAAAATATGTATAAGATGGAAATAAATTTATTAAACTTCGTAGGGAAACTAACAAATGACTCAAGCAATTACTGAAGAAAAAACTATTTTAGAAAGTCGGAAAAATTTAACTCCTAAACAACAGCAGGAGGTTTTAGATTTTCTGGAATTTTTACAATTTAAAGGGCAAAAACACCACCTTTCGGATCAAGAGGAAGAAGTAATTTCAATTTTAGAAATAGCTCAAGAATTTGTTGGTTGTTTGGAAAGCGGAATAGGCGATCTATCCTTGACAAAAAAGCAACTAAAACAGCAGTCAGCTATCAGCTATTAGCTATCAGCTTTTCAATTTTTTTTTACTTTCTCAAAAGTAGCTATCAGTTATTAGCTATCAGCTCTTCAATTGACTTTAATATTATCTCCGATAAATAACGTGCTATTAGAACTATTATTATTAACAACTTTAGGATTTTTTGGCAGTTTCGGTCACTGTGTTGGAATGTGCGGACCTCTGACTGCAAGTTTTTCTCTGTCGGCAAAATCTCCAGTTTCCTCTAAAAAATGGCATCAATTTCAATTTCATACCCTACTTAACTTTGGTCGTCTCTGTAGCTATACCCTTACAGGTGCAGGTATTGGGGCGCTAGGTTCTGTATTAGTGGCAAGCGGTCATTTAGCAGGTATTGACAGCGATCTACGACGGTGGTTAGCAATAATTACAGGTTTAATGCTAATCTGGTTTGGTCTGGCAAAAGTGCAACCACAACTATTACCAAATTTACCAATATTCCACCCTTTGAAAAAAAGCAATCTCCATAACCGCTTAAGTGCAGTCATGGTCAACCTTTCCATGGAAAACAAATGGTGGACTCCTGCACTACTAGGATTAGTTTGGGGTTTGATGCCATGTGGTTTTCTGTATGCTGCGCAAATAAAAGCAGCAGAAACAAGCAATATTTGGTTAGGTGGAGCGAGTATGTTCGCCTTTGGTTTAGGAACATTACCCTCAATGTTAGGAGTAGGAATGTTGACATCTTTTTTGAGTGCAGATAAACGCAGTCAACTATTTCAAATGGCAGGTTGGGTGAGTATTTTCGTTGGCATCATGGTAGTCATGCGAAATGGTGATATGGTTGACTATACTGGTCATGGTGCAATATTTTGTTTGATTTTAGCTTTGGTAGCGCGTCCGATAAGTCGGTTTTGGAGTCAACCTCTACGTTATCGTCGTGCTTTAGGTGTGGGAGCGTTTGTGTTGTCAATGGCGCATACAGGGCGAATGTTAGACCACAGTTTAAATTGGAATATTCAAGCGGTTTCCTTCATGTTGCCTCAACATCAGTTAGCAATATGGACTGGTGTTGTAAGTCTGGGATTAATGTTACCATTGGCGTTTACCAGTTTTGATGGAGCAGTGAAATATTTCGGTCAGTGGTGGCGAAGGTTACATTTATTGAGCGTACCAGCATTTGTATTATCTGGAGTTCATGCAGTGGCAATGGGTTCTCATTATTTGGGTTCCTTAGAATGGAGTCTAGAAAATCAGTTACGAACTGTTGTTTTGGGGATGATAATATTAGTTGTCTTGGTTGTGCGATCGCGTCGTTTTTGGTCTTTATTTTCTTTGTATAAATATTATGCTCCACCACTGGAACAAGTTAGTGATAAAATTAATAAATAGTAGTAGCGTGACACATCTAAAATGGTACAATAGTAGGGGCTAGTTTCCCCATTAAATTAACGAGTTTTTACCTAAAATCAGATAAACCCGCCACCAATCATGTTGTAGACATCATTTTGGACTGACACAGCTAATTTTATGTATTAGGGCGGGTTTATATAAATCCTAGGGTAAGCATTAAATTTTCTACTAAAACCCGCCCCTACTATTGTATTTTAGTCCAGTAGGAACGTTGGATAAAACCTCCCTAAAGCAAATTTTTTATGAGTACAAAATAATGAAAATTAGTCTTAAAATTTTATTGTTCACTTTGGCATTTTCTGTTGTTGCAAAAGCAGAAATAATTAATCATAAACTGCCAAATAAATTAATTCCTACTTACGCTCATAATGTAGAAGTATCTGAAGACGTAGCTTGTACATTTCACATTACACCTAATCACAATCCCAAGGTAGGTAAATCTTCTTTAGCTTGGTTTGCTCTGACTCGTAAGGGTGGTAAAAGTATTCCTTTTAGTCAATGTAATTGTCAGTTAAATGTTTATGCTGAACCCCGTAATTCTGACAGTCAACCAATAATGAATCCAGAATTAAAAGGGATTAATACTGAACAATATCGAGATATACCAGGAGCAGAAATTATTTTTCCCAAAGCAGGTGTTTATGATTTAGAAATTATTGGGAGTGCCAAAGATGGAACAAGTTTTAAACCTTTTAAATTTAATTATTCTGTGACTGTTACTGGTGGATAATTTCAGTTATCAGTTATCAGTACCTCAATGGAATAGGGAGGCTTGAAACACTGAATTTTCTTTTTTTTATCCCCTTTAAAGGGGAGGCTTTAGACCTTTTTTCAAAGCTCTGACTTTAGCTGGAGGTACTAAGTAGTTATGGAGAATTAATTATACATACTTTCAAGCTGAAAACCATATATTCCCTGTTATAGCAATCCTAAATTGGTTGTGACAATTTTTATAATAGTTAATCTGAACTGAAAACCTTGAAAATTCTGACTCCTGACTTCTGACTACTAACCACCACCAAAATATTACAACTTAAATAGGATTGCTATATTTGGGAATAAATAATGGTAATTTATTTTGCCTAGGAACTTAATAACTAATAACTAATAACTGAAAGAAATGGGAGTAGTTTATATAGGCGATCGCGCCGTGGGAAAAACTCATTTAGCATTAGAATTGGCTAACCCCCAAGGAAACTATGTTCAAGTTTCTCTAATCAATCAAAACTATCAAAATCTCCAGGCAAATTTGCTTAATTTAGATGGTACAACTAAACCCACTAAAACTATTGAAAAATGTTCTTTAAATGTGGAAGTTAGGTTGCCTATTGGTATTAGGAAAATTCCTGTAGATTGGATAGATTCTCCAGGAGAATTATTTCGTAGGTCGTGGCAGTCTGAACATATTAATGAATGGCAATACTTTAAAGAAATAGTGAGTAAAAGTGAGGGAATTTTTTTAATTGTTCCTCCCTATAGAGAAATTTTACAGTCTCATATTGAATCAGAAAATTATATTACCCAGCAACAATGGTGTAATAGATTTAATCGTTGGGCTGAGTTTTTTATTTATGATTGTCCTCAAGCACGACGGATTGTAATTTGTTTGAATAAAGCAGATTTAATTAATTGTGAAATTGAGCAGGAAATTGCTAAGTTGAATTATTTGCCTCATGGCTCTCGTATGAATTGGCTACAACGTCATAATTATGTTGTTAATAGTTATTTTAAACCAGTAAAATCAGAGTTAGAACAAATAAATAGAAGTCGTTATGGTTTGTCTGTGCGATGTTTTATTACCAGTATTTATCACCGTAGTTTATTAGAATTACCTTGGATATATTTGGCAAGTTATTTAGTCTGATAGAATAAATAATGAAGTATAAAATAGGGAATATAGAAGATAAACATTTTGAAATTTTAGACTAAAAAATGCAAGAACATAATAATTATAAATCATCAATATATTTGTTTTATAGTTATAAAACTTCAAATATATTACCTGTAAACTTTTGAATCAAGCTGAGTGCTGAATGCTTATAGCTATAGTGGGAAAGTTCCATGAAAAGTTCCACCCCTATAAGAAGATTTTATACCATTTTGAAAAAAGAATGCTACAAAAAGTGCATCTTGATCGGAGATAGTTAAAAATAGCTGCTGAAATTTATTATAGACAGCTATATCTATCATTTTACCTCTTTTATTAAATATTTATTCCTTCTTCCTTCTTCCTTCTTCCCTCTTCCTTGTTTCTACCATTTGTAATAAACATTTATCACGCTTGATATTATTTATAACTGATTGTTGGAACATGATAAGTAAATACGTCTAATTAGGGTTTGCTGATTAAAGATAAAAGCCTTTATCTGTAAATTTTTCAACCTTTTCAGGTCTGGAAAAAGTACAAAGTTTTTGTTCTAGGGAGCTGCAAAAAGTTAGGATTTTGGGTTGAAGCGAGGTAGAAAAATCAAGGGATAATTCTTGTTCCTACCACCTCTAAAATCCCCATTCCTCCTGACTCCTGACTCCTGATTCTTCCCTCACACATAAGACTTTTTCAGCAAGCCCTAATTAAACAAAAATTGTAGGGGCGGGTTATAAAAAAGCCTTGATATTTCCGATTTAGTCTATTAAAGCCACCCTACACTTGTTGCATTTATTTATGCTTACCTACTTATAAGAAGTCAAAAGTAAATTTTAAATAATCTCAGCAGGGTTTAAGTTTTATATTCCCTGTTGCCTCTGTTATAGTTTAAACAGCTAAAAATTTAGAGATTTAATCAAAAAAAATGGGGAATATTTGTATTATTGGACCCACTGGTGCAGGCAAAACAACTTATTTGGCAGGATTGGCTTATTGGCCTGAAAAAACTAATCCCAATTTTCAAATTACAGCTATTACTAATGATGCTAAAAATTTGGCTAGTAAAGCTGAAACTATTATTCTGAATGGTGCTTCTTTAGAACCTACTATTATTGATGGAATTAGAATTAAAAGTTTCTACGATTTACCTCTGTATTCTTTTCACATAGAAATCAAACATTGGTGGCAACGAAAACCAGAAGAAATTAACTTGGTAGTTCGAGATTATCCAGGGGAAATTTTTAATGAATTACAAGGTGGAATTTCTAATCCTTTACATCAAGAATTTCTTGATGAATGTCTGATTAAAGATAATCTTGGTTGTCTAATTTTACTTCATAAATGGGAGCCAGGAAGTGACATATTTTATAGTAACGTAATGGAAAGATTTATTGACTTAATAGATGAAAGCGATCGCACTCAAGATTTACGCCTAGCTATAGCAATGAGTAAATGTGAAAGAGGAGAAATTTGGCCTGGTCGTCTTGACCCAGAATTAGATATATTTAAAGTTCATTTACCCAGAACAACAAATATTTTAAAAAGGCGTATTCCTCAACAAAATTTACGGTTTTATGCTATATCTACTTTTGGTGTTTTACATCGAAATGACCCCCGCCCAAATCGTACAGATGAATTAGGCAGTCCCCACTCTATTTTGCGGGAACCTTTGAAATGGAAACCTCATGGAATTGTTTCTCCTTTGTATTGGTTAGTTCATTAATAGATATTTCCATAAAAGAGGGAACAGGGAACAGGGAACAGGGAACAGGGGGGGAGTAATTGATAATTTATTGATAATAATTAATTTGATTTTTCATTTTTGGAGAAGTCTAATGGATAATGGATAATTTCTAATGGATAATTATTTAATTGCTGACTTTTGTACTAAATTGAATACTTTTTACGTTCCTAAAGTTTGCTTGTTACTAAAAGTTTAAAAGTTTCATCATTATCCATTATAAAAATTATCCATTAGCAAAGAAATTTCAGTTATCAGTGACGAGTAATGTTAAAATCTATATTCAAACCAAGAATTAATCAGAATTTAAAAGAAGAAAATCACTCTGGAGTTTTGCGAGTAATAGGCGATCGTGCTGCTGGCAAAACTACTTATATGGCTGCTTTAGCTAGGTGGCCAAATGTATATTTTTCTAGTCCGGTTGAGTTAGTTATCTCAGCAAATAAAGATGGAGAATATTTAATTAAGCAGGCGCAAAATGTGATAGAAAAAGGGTTACAAATTGAACCAACTCGTTTAGCTAATGATGTGTTGGAAGTTAAGGATTATAGTTTGAGAATTGTTCTAAAAAAATCAGATAATTTTAGCCTATCAAATACTGTTTTAAACTTAGATATTAACTGCAAAGATTATTCGGGAGAATTTTTCAGTGATGTACTTCAAGAAACAGATTGTCAGTTACTCCGAGACTACTTAAATGATTGTTTTCCGGCTACAGGAATTATGTTAATGATTGACGGTACAACTCATCGGAAAGATTTAGAATATGCCAGAGGAGTTGATAAACTTTTAGTAGCATTAGCAGGGCGGGATATTTTGGGTCAAAAACGACGAATTGCTTTAGTATTAACTAAGTGTGAATTAGCAGATTTATGGGGAAATAGACACAGACCAAAATTTTTGGTAGAAGCACGGTTTCCTATTATTTTTAAAAGATTAGAATCTTGGCAAGATTTGGGAATGGGAAATGTGGAATATTTTACAACTTCTGCTTTTGGTGTGACTGGAAATAAATATTTTAAACCCAATTCTCAGCAAATTTATCGCGGTCGTGGTGGGGTAGCATCTGTATTGGAAGACTCGAAAAGATGGCGACCTTTTGGTTTACTTTCTCCCATATATTGGATTTGTACAGGTGAGCGGAATTTCGAGTTAGATAAATATTAGTGAAAGAAGGATTCAATAATTAATAATTAACAATTAATAATTAATAATTACCTCTTCTTGAAAATAAGAGAATTGTTTAAAAGGCAAATTTTTTTCTTCTCTTGGTCGATTGGATATGGCGTTCGCGTAGCGTCCCGGAGGGAAAGGAAACCCGCTCTTGCAGAGCCGCGAACGCTTTTCATGTCGCGTAGCGAAACGCCATCCCATCCTACGGACTGCTCCGCAAACGACCGCTTTTTCTCCTTTAAACTTTAAAGGAGAGGCTTTAAACCCTGGTTTTTAGTTAAATAGGGAATAGGAAATAGGCAATGGGTAATAATTTTACTATTAATTTTTATCCTTATATAATATATGTTTGCAATTATATCTATACTTCAATATTCTATCCCCTCCATCTCCCCATCTCTGAAACATAGTGGAATTTAGAGTTAGATAAAGATTAGTGAAAGAAGAAAGAAGGAAGAGGGAAGATGGAAGATGGAAAAGGGAAAAGGGAAAAGGGAAAAATGAAGATGGAAGATGGAAGATGGAAAAAGGAAGAGTGAAGAATAAGTAGATAGGAAATAGGCAATGGGTAATAATTTTACTGTTAATTTTTCTCCTTATATAATATATGTTTGTAATTATATCTATACTTCAATATTCAATCTTCCCATTCCCCCATCTCCCCATCTCCCCATCTCCCCATCTCCCCATCTCCCAAACATATTTGATATTAGTGGAAGGGTTTGGTCACCAAACCCCTACCGATTATTTTTATTTATCAGTATTTAAGTGAATTAGTATTAGGAAATGGAAAATATTGAAATTCACGAGTTCAGCACAGGTATAGTTCCTGAAATATTACCCGATGGTAAATGGATTTCCAGAGGATTTAAAGTAGGGGAATATATGAATTTAACTTTACCTCAAGTTCCCCATTCTATAGGAAGAGTAATTGCTAATAAAGGTTTTGAAGTAGGCAAAGACCGTAATAGTAAAAAACCTACTTTTGTGGGGCGGGTTGTGTTGAGTATGAGTAGTGGAGAACCAGATTATTCGGTAGTTGCTGTAGTAACATCTGGGCAAGATGAATATGGGCGCTCGACTTCTTTTTATCGTTATTTTTTATGTGTTGGAAAAGATAATATTTGGCAAATATTAGATTGGATAAATACTCAGCAGCAAAAGGGAGTTAACCCAATATTTAATCCATCTGAAACTAAAGATATTGGAAAACCAAACCAACATCAAGTTACTAGGAAACCAGAAATAAATTTACCTATAGATTGGCAAAATTGGCTGAATACTCAAACTTTGCCTGTAATAATTCCTAGTGAATTATCTGACTTACAAATTATTAATAAAATGGCTGAATTCAAAGCTAATAGTCAACCTATATCATGGGTTTATAATGTCGAAGCTGTTGAACGACCAGAACAATTTATAATTATTCATCCGGGTAATGTGGAAGTAGCAGAAATTCTGACAGAAATACAGACAAAAATGATGGAAAATTCCCCCACGAATATCTCAACACATATAGATGAAGCTGCTATAGAAACGGCAATTAAAGGATTAATTAGTGGTTCTCAAATTAAGCAAGAATGGATAGAAAATTTAATTTTAAAATTACAGGATAGTCAAGTAACATCAGAATATTTAAACAATTTATTTGATAATTTAGGAGCGAGTAATGCGGTAAAACAAGGAAATGCTAATGCTCAGATGGTTAGGTTATTAACTTTAAGAGCAATTTTTATTCCTGAAACTTTACCAGAATATCTACATTGGTTAAGTATTAGTGGAGATGGAAAGAAGGAAAATGAAAAGCAAAAAATTTCCCTACAATTACAATCACAACTGAGAAATTATCAAAATTTATTAGAACCATTAATTGTAGCAGGAGCAAATCACGCCTTCTATCAGATATTAGGGAAAAAAATATCTGTTCCTGCCTTTTGTTGGATGTTAAAAACTAAAAGCAGTTTATGGTCAGGATATTCTAGTCAAATAAAACAACAAGTTAGACATGATTTAGAATATTTAGGAAATAGTTTATTAAACAAAACTCTGAGTCAAGAAAAAAATGAATTACTCTATGGAAGTGCAATTTGGAAAAAGTTAATTTCCTGGTTAAAGTCTCGTCGTTATACCTGCAATTATTATCAACCTTTTGCCGATTTATTTTCTCAACTACCTGATTATGAATTGGCTGCTTATTTTTACCAAGTTAGTAATGGAAAAGTACCAAAAGAAATTTTCACCACAGGGTTTCCGAAATTAAAGTCTAGTTATGAAACAATTATTTTTGGTTTAACTGTTGAAAAGGAATTAGATTTTTCTGACTATATTACTCTATTATTTAGAAAGTACGGACGACCAGTAGCAGTAACTACTCTGGTTATAATTTCTCATGGCTTATTTTTTGCTTTGGGATACAAGGTAGGCAAATTTAATAGTGGAAATATTACTGAAAGGGAAACTCTAGAATATCCCCTTACTTCAGAAGAAATATTAACTGATGTGGAAACAACTACTATGAGTGAAATTCCTATAGAAAAAATGGAAAAAGCACTAGAAAAATTTGCGACTACTAGGAGTGTAATTCAAGAAATTGTCCGAAAACTGGAGGAAGAAATATTAGCTCAAAATTCTACGTCAGTTACAACAGAACAGGTACGTTTAAAGATTGTTCAAGCAATTAATAAAATCCTAGAAAATGATGTAAAACTTCAGTATTATGAGGTCATAGAAGATGAGTATCTGGGCGATTTAGTTAAATATATCGAAGCTAAAAAACAATGGATAGCAGCGATTTATTCTTATCAGAAAAAGTTTTTTAGTGATGGTTTTGGCTATATAGAACCAGATAAAAAAACGGCAGATAAATTGAAGTGTGATCTGGCGGATTTGTTGAAAATTAATTTACAAACACGACCTCAACGTTGTGAATAAAAATCATAATTATAGCAATTCCCATCTCTGAGTGAGGTACAAAATTCGTTTATTTTAGATCGGAGGTAGAGACGTTCCATGCAACGTCCCTACAGAGTATTTAATAATTACTAATTAATAATTAACAATTGTCTGTAGAGAATTTAATTTCTCTAATATTTGCTCATCTTTCAAGGTAACTATCTTTGTTTATGCTGATGCTTTTGCTGCTTTATTCACTCTAATTTTTTCAATAAAAATCTCTACATTCCAACCACTACCAACTCTATAAATATACCCTTCAGCATCTTGAAGTGTAAATACAGAACCATCTACTTTTAAGACCCTATACTGTTTGGCGATCGCTTGCCCTAAACCCCTCTACTTTAGCCATGATTAAATATTTATTAGAGTAGTCATTGTAGTCAGCAACTGCTGATGATTGTTTACCAACTGCTTGTTCATAAATCCTAATTAAATCTCCCTGACTATGTAAATTAAAAATCCCTACACTTGCTAAGAAGATCAAGCCTAATAATATTAACTCTGAAATACTCCCAGTTTTGAATCTTAATGCAGGGTTTATAAATACAATTACCGACACTTTAGCAGGGAAGAAAAAATTAACTCCAGCCTTTGTAAACATATCCCCAACTATTCCCGAAACATATCCGCAAACTACTCCCTTGACCCAAATTACTGATGCTAGGGCGACAGAGATTAGTACGGAAATCCAGCTAGGCAAATACGTTAGGACATTGCTAAATCTTATTTGCGGAGTATTTGGACACCGAAAACTCAGTTAGAGATTACTTTTGACTTTTGACTTGCCCATAGGGCTATACTATTTAAAATGCAAACTATTTCAAAAATTTGTATACTTCCTAATTACCAATGGATAATTGATAATTGATAATTAATTCCCAGAGGTTGAAAGCCTGTCCTAATAATTAATAATTAATAATTGATAATTGCAGAAAGCGTTCCGCAAAGCTTGACCTTTGTCATGCTCCGCATTTCCTGACGGAATGCTCCGCTTTCCATGTCGGCGACAGCCGAAAACAAAAATAATTATCCATTGTTCATTATCAATTCTTAAAGAGGTAATTATTCATTATGCATTATCCATTAATGAACTACTAATTCTGACTCTATCAAAATCAAAATTAACCATAAATTATGAGAATATATCTATATATTCTGTCAGGAATTACATCCGCATTAATCGGTTGGAGTATAGGGCAATTTATCCTCAGCGATTTAGGCTGGTTACAAAAATTTCCCGAACTAGCATTATTTCCTTGCATTGCAATTTCCCTTGCAGTTGGCATCGTAGCGACAGATATATTTTTAAGTAATCCTACCCGATTTAAACGCAACTTCAGCAGAGGTATAATACCCCTAAGTATTGCTGCTGGATTAGGATTTTTAATTGGCATTAATTCTGGAGGATTAGTACAAATATTACTCAATCCACAATTACGAGATCAAGTCTTAACTATACCCGATGAATTTGTCAGAATAGTCGGCTGGATATTAATTGGTGGAGCAGTGGGTTTAGCCGAAGGTTTGACTTGGCGCTGGCGCAGTATAGAAGCAGGAGATAAACAGCGTTTTTGGCAACGACTTACTATTAGTTTAAGTACCAGTATTTTGACTGCTTTAATTGCGGCTATTATCTTTGAATGGATACGACAAAAAATGGGAGGAATGCCTATAACTTTAAAAGCTTGGGAAGATACAATAGGGTTTTCTTTATTGGGAGGTTTATTAGGTTTAGTATTGAGTTTTTCTACCTCTCCTAGTCATCTAGTTGCTCTCAGAGCTGGAGCTGGTTTTGAATATACTGAAGATATCAATATTAGTCAAAATAAAACACCTAATAATTATCCTCATGTTCAGAAAGAATTATTACCCAGACTCAAATTTGTGAGTAATGAATTTGCCGACAAAATTGAAGAAGGATTATCCATTCAATTACCTGCCAGAGGCAAAGTTAAAATAGGTTCAGCTCAGTTAAAAATTTTAGGTAGTCAACAATTTGGCGTAAATATTTGTATTCCTGGTTTACCATTGCATATTGCTGACTTAGACCTAGCACCTAGCCAAACAATTCTAGTACCTAATCTCAAATTTTTCAATAGAATAGAATATCAAGGCGATCGCTTGAAGGAAAGTACACCAATTAAACTTAAACATAACGACTTAATTACATTTCATGCCGAAAATGGTGTCTATAATGGTAAAAAATTATTCAGATTTGTCTACTATAATCGCTTCTTGGACCCGCAAGGTTAGTCTATAATAAGGTAGGCATCTTATGTGATTTGTGAGAATTTGTAATTATTTATCGTAGGGGTTTGGTCTCCAAACCCTAGCTCAGATGTTGTTTGGAGACCAAACCCGTACAGTTTTTTCTCATATCTTATTCCTGATTGTTATAATTATTAAATATAAACTCTTAATTATTAATTATTAACTATTAATTATCTGGTGTCTATAATGGTAAAAAATTATTCAGATTTGTCTACTATAATCGCTTCTTGGACCCGCAAGCTTAGTCTATCTTTATTAATAGTAAGTTTCTACATTAATCCGAGTTTCGCTCTAGTCAAAAATCTGGAAATTATTGAAGCTATTCCTGACCGGAATGAAGGAGAAGTTACGCTCCGCGTGAAAGTCTACGACCAAAATAATAAACCAGTAAGAGAACTGCTAAAAAATGACTTTAACTTAACAGTTTGTCCGCCGAAAGCAGACTCCAACACGAGAGAATGTCAAACTTTAAATCAGGCAGATATTAATTTAAAAATTCCTCAACCCGAAGAATTACCTCCTGGTTGGGTAATTGTTTTATTAGACTTTAGTGGCAGTATGAAACAATTAGATAGTAGTGGGGGAAAAACTAAATTAGAAGGAGCGATCGCTGCTATTAGAAAGTTCAATCAAGATTTAGCGAAAAAGGGGGAAAATACCAAAATTTCTATCGTTCCTTTTGGCAAAGGAGGTCAAAATTGTCCGGGAAATAAAGTAACGAAAAAAGAACTAGATAATTTTGTTTTAGCTGGTAAGAAAAAAGTCGAACAAACTCTGAAAAAATTAGAGAGTCAACTAGATAATCTTTGTGCAGCGACGGATATTTATGAACCTTTGCGTCAGACAGTACAATTTTTTGGTAATCCTGAAGATACTCGTTTTAATCTACCAGCAAATTCTAATTTACCTCAGCCAAGACGTTCAATAATTTTACTTTCTGATGGCTATCATAGTATTTATGGAGAGAGAGAAAATGAACCAGAATTAGAAGCACAAGACTTTGAAAAAATGATGTTTATTCTAAAAAGTTATCCTAATATTACTGTACATACTTTAGGTTATGGTTTGACTCCCGAACAGTTGCAGCAAAAATATAATTTGAAGCAACCTCCAATGATTAGAGATATTAGTAAAAGAGGCAGAAAAAAAAGTAATGAGTCGGAGAGATTAAGCGAACTTACTGCCGAAGAATTTGTTGACCAAAAACGACTCCAACAAATAGCAGGAGTAACTAGAGGTATTGCTGAATTTTCTGGAAATGCTGAAAATATTTCTACCAGTTTGACAGAATTTTTAGAGGCTTTATTTGATGAGTATCAAATTAATTATATTCAACCAATAAATCCTGACCGTGGTTCATTACATAACGTGCAAGTTAGTTTCAAATTACCTAATAATTTAGTAGATTCTGAATTGGAACCTTATGTCTTTCCTTGGGTGTCGCGCTCCCTACCTCGTCTGACTAGAATTATCATTTTTTTATTCACATTAGCAGCATTATTAGGAGGTGGTGTAATACCATTTTTATTATGGGCAAAATCAATTAAACGAGAGTATCAATAAAAGTATAGCGTTTCTCAAGCTTATGAGGTACACAAGCTCTTTAATTTCTTTTCTATTCCCTATTCCCTATTCCCACTTAAGTGTTCCCTAAAACCTAGAATTTTGTACCTCACGCTTCTTGGGAATTGCTA
>NZ_JBNHEQ010000066.1:10463-18073 GCF_050016015.1 Dapis hubbardiae BLCC-M172 | reverse complement strand
GAGTAGAGACTCTCGGAAGTGTCGAGTCGCTCTTTTGGAAAAATCTAGTCAGATACCAAAAGGTTTGTCTGATGAAACTTTGAGATTTGAGGTACTTTCAAGTTCTAAGTCATTAGAATCTGTTTTAACGTTATTATAAATTTTGCCAAAAAAATAAAGTCTCAAAATTAGCATAAAATAAAACGAAATAAAATGAATGACTTTGATCGAGAACTAAACAGTAAGATAGCCAGGATGCTAGACTCTCAATATTTTCTAGCATTCATTGACCAAACCCTCAAGCAATTTAAGCTAGATTGTTATTATGATGTAATGGATATAGTTGTCGAAGCTCAGAAAATTGCTTTAGAAAAAATTATATCTAGAGAAATTGTTGAAATTAATAAAGTTAGGCTCAGGAGAATTTGTTTTAAGGTCATTAGAAATTTGGCCAACAAAACAAAGTGTCAAAAATCAACAGAAAATAAAACTAAAGAATTAGACCGTAAGATAGACAGGATGCTAGAGTCTAAATCTTTTTTGGCATTTATTGACCAAAAGCTCAAGCAATTTAGATTACATTCTTATTATGATCTAATGGATGTAGTTGTCAAAGCTCGTGAAATTGGGTTAGGAAAAATTATATCTGGAAAAATAGATGTTTAAGCTTTTTAGGAATTTTCGTATTAATTTTTAGTCTCAGTTTAGCAGTAGCTTTAACTGAAATTATTTCTGGTAAACTTTTGGTAAATAGAGTAGTTATTGGAACACTTATACTCACTATTGTAGGAATTATTACTAACGCTTTGCATGACTATAATTCAGATAATATCAATCCTTGGTGGATAGTTATTATCTTAGCTATACCTATTTCCATAACTTTAATATTAATAGCTCAATATCTTGCAAAAAAGATATTAGCGGAAGACGAAAATAATCTTTCTATCCTTAAATTTGCTATTGCCATTGGAACTCTAGGAGGCACCTGTTTTAAAAATGCTAATTTAACCGATGCCGACTTTAGTCACGCCATTCTTAAAAGCACAAATTTTCGATTTGCTAATGCCACTCGCACATTCTGGCGACAAACCAAATATCTAAAATTTGCCAGAGTCGAAGTAACTATATTAGAAAATATAAAAGTCAGAGATTCACTAATAACTGGATTGGGAAAAGAGCAAGAATATATAGGAGCAAATTTGAGAGGAGCAAACCTGATAAGTGCCGACCTTAGTAATGCAAATTTAAAACTAGCAGACTTAGGGGAAGCTTCTCTACAAGCTGCCAATTTAAACAACGCAAATTTAACCGAAGCATTAGCAATAGGCACTAATTTTACCACTGCTCAAATGACAGGAATTTGTTTAGAATCTTGGAATATTAACCATACTACTATCCTCGATAATGTTGAATCAAATTATATCTATTTATTGGAAGAAGCTAAACCAGAAACAGACAATAGAGAACGTCGCCCTAGTAGTGGATATTTTCAAGAGGGAGAGTTTACAAAATTATTCACAGAAGTCTTAAATACTGTGGATTTAATTTTCCGAAATGGCGTTGATTTTAAAGCTTTTATGTCATCTTTCCAACAGGTACAAGTAGAAAATGAAGACATCACCATGAAAATTAAAAGCATGGAAAATAGAGGTGATGGAGTAGTGGTAATTAGAATTGATGTACCCCCAGAAACTAATAAAGAAAAAATTCATCGGGAGTTTATGCAATTCTATGATGAAAATGTGAGAGTGCTAGAGGAAAAATATTATCAAGAGTTAGAAGAAACCAAACGACAGATAAATCAAAATATTCAGATAAATCAAAATATTCAGAAAAGTGAGAGAAAGTATCAGATAGAGTTAGCAGAAATAAAGAAACAAAATTATCGTTCCGAAGAACAAAATAAAAACATGATGTCTTTGGTCAATCAGATATTTCAAAAATCAACCGCTGCTAATTATTTAGTGACTCTCAATTTTGAAGGAGGAAATTTTGAGACAGGCTTTCCAGCTATTAGAGCTAATATTTGGTCAGATGGTCATCCTTTACCAATTTCTTTAAGTGGTAACTTACCTGGAAATTTAGAAATTCCTCAACTCTATCAAAAGTGGAGCCAAAAATATAAACAATTAAGAGAAGGCTATCGAAATTTAGACTGGCTTCCTAGAATCAAAATGAAGAAAGAGCAAACAACAAATTTTTCCAAAAAAGATGCAGAGAAAGGAGTTCAGAAAATAATTGGTCAGATTCAGGAATTAGAGAAAGACTGGCGACTTATCCTTAACAACTGGTGGAACGATCCGAATTTTCACAAAATAGAAAAGGAGTTACGAACTAGATTTAATCCCTCAGATAAAGTACGACTAATTATCCAATCTGAAGATGTTTTAATGCACCGTATTCCGTGGCACTTATGGGATTTTTTCTCTGATTATATATTTGCTGAAGCTGCTATAGGTTTGCCAGAAGCTAACCGAGTTGAAAGGTTAAATATTGCTAGGGAAAAAATTCGCATCTTAGAAATTTTTGGAGATGACAGAGGGATAAATGTTGAGACAGATAAACAATATTTGTCTAGTCTCTTTACGGAAGTATAAATTGTCTCTTTAGTTAAAGCAAGTCGCCAAAAGTTAGATGAAAAATTATGGGATGAAAAAGGTTGGGATATTATTTGTTTTTCTGGTCATAGTCAAAGTGAAGCTGATGGAAGTACCGGATATTTTTATTCAGACAATGAAACAAAAATGACAATTGAGGAATTAGAAAATTACCTGGCAACAGCTATTAGGAAAGGTCTACAACTAGCCATATTTAATTCTTGTGATGGATTAGGTTTAGCGAGACAACTTGCTCGGTTACATATTCCGGCAATTATTGTTATGCGAGAAGAAGTTCCAGATGTAGTCGCCCATAAATTTTTACACCATTTTCTCCAGTCATTTACTAATGGAAAATCTCTATATATTTCTGTGCGAGAAGCGAGGGAAAAATTACAAGTAATGGAAAATAAATTTCCTGGTGCAAGTTGGTTGCCAGTTATTTGTCAAAATTCCGTAGAAATACCTCCTACCTGGCAAAGTTTACAAATCGCTCATTCTAATTTTGAGGGTAGTTTGACAAAATTATTATCACCTATCGAAACTAAACGGTTTAAACTCCTCACATCAAAGCAAAAAAGTCTGCTTCAACAATATTATGAATTGACAAATCTCTCAGAGCTATCTAAATCTGAAACTGAACAAATGGAAAAAATACTTGAGATAGCAGAATCTGACAATTTACTAAGTTATTGGATTGAAAAAATAGATGGCTTGGTTTATGAGAATTTAGGTTTGTTTACGGAAGAGAAACTTGACTATTATGAGAAGCAAAAAGCAAGGGGTAAAGAATTTTTTGTTAATTAAGATTTTTGTGGCGTGAGTAAAATCTCAAAGAAGCCTAATGTTATATTCTGATAATTTAGGCAGGATATTGTAGCTAGACAAATTAGGTTTAGCCCAACAAATATATTTTTTTTGAGCTAACCTTTGGGAAACAACCTAAGTTTCTCAAGCCAATCTATAAGAGATTGTTTTTCTGATTAGACATTTAGCAGACTCGATAATCAGAAGCTAAAGAAAGTAATTTCTCAATCAATTCCAAAATTCCTGAACTTCTGGATAAAATACCTTTCCAGAATCTTAATAGAGCTAACCAAGAAACAAAACTCATTTAATTACTTAATAACCGTGGCTTTATCCTCCTTCTTAACTTCTTGCTGAACATCAACCTTAATTTCCTGAACAGAATCATTTGCACTATCTCTTTTATCTACATCCGTCAGAATTTTTATTCCTTGAGGAGTTACTTCAAAATTGAAAATATACCTACCGTTAATCATCTGAATTGTGGTAAAAGCTCCGATGGAAAAAATTAGGACTCCGCAAAGTGGAAAGGTAATTTGCCAGATAGAAAGTTGCCATTTCATAGAATATTTACCTCAGCTCTAGACAGATGTATTTATTAGAGGTTTTCCTACTAATTCAAGACTTAGCAACCTCTCTATTATTTATGTGCTTTTCCAATCTACCTTTGTGACAGTAGCGATCGCCAATCTATTATTAAACATCTCTTTTTTTCTGACTGAATTGAGATTTAAAGAAACTGGCAAAAATCTTTATTTGTGAGGCGCATTTTGTTAGATATTTTTTGCATTTGTTTCCCCTATCTCCTGATAAAACCTCTAATTTATGGCAACTCAAAATATTCCTAAGTAGTCACGGGCTAATAAACCTAACATCTAACGAAATATTGATGTAGTTGAAACCTTTGAGATTGCTTCCTTCCACTCCGTTCCAGTCGCAATGACGTAGTTATAAATTTTCTCATTTACCTATTTAAAATCTTCACTTTCCTACAGGAGTTGCGATCGCCTCCTTCCATGACTAAAATCAAAAAACAGTTTCCTGCAAGAACGCAAAAGCATAAGAAAAAAAAATAAAATAAACTATTATCATTTTTTCTGCTTATTAAAAAATCTCTGATTTCGGCTAATTATTACAAAATATTTTACGGACTTGCGTTATTTCAGCGATTTGGTATCATATAGATACATAGCTTATTGTGCCAATGTTTTGTTTAAAAATAAGAAATTTTGTCTAGAAAAAGCTACAACCTTCTATTTTCGTCAATATAGGGTGCAAAAATTTATACCTTTTCTACGGTTGAATAAATCTCAAAAAAACTAATTTTGAATAGGTGTCGGTGCTTAAGCAATTATAACTATTGACAAATTTCTTTTAATAGTATCCAAAAACTGCTCTTCAAAATTAAATATCTCAGTAACGCTCAAAAATAGTTAATCATGTATTCCTGTCATCTGTGCTGGAAAAGTTTACCAACTTAGGTAATTAAATCCAAATTATTTAGTCATAGCAAGTCCGCAGCGACTGGAACGGAGTGGCAGGAAGCAATCTCAAAGGTGGCGCGAGATTGCTTCCTATCGTCGCAATGACAATTTTCGGTAGTGCGTCAAGGAAGTGTGGGGAGGGTAGTCCGTGTGGGAAGTGTGGTCCGTGTGGGGAGACTTCCCTTCCAGCAAGGAGGAATAATTGTAGGGTGTATCTTTATTGGGAAGTGTCAGCCACCTGTCCTAACTTTTTGGTTGCTCAACCTTTATATCTCAGAGCTTTTAGACCATTATTGGCCAGCCCTACGGAACTTATCCCACACTTTGCTGATGCACAACCCAATTGTCAGACGGATTCTAATCAGTTATAAAAAGATCAAATTGTAGAGACACTCCATAGAACGTCTCTCCTAGCTATCCTTTTTTTCCCAGTATTGATTAAAGAAACAGGACTTACGCATGAGGTACGAAAAACGCGGATTTGAGATTGCTGCCCTATCCGTCGCAATGACGGAAATACGTTCTACTGCGTAAGTCCTAAGAAAATTATTTAACTAACTCTTTAACCTGACTCATAATACCTTCAGGACCAATACCTTGATGGGGGAACTGTTCCCAAAGACCGCCACAACCTTCCTTATGAGTAGCAATATAAGCAAACTTCGGAGTCATACCACGTTCTAATAACCAAGAACCGAAACGACTACCCAAACCAGTACGACGGTTGAAAGCTTCAACTACCAAAACAAAAGGAGCAGCACCTACCTTTTTCAACATATCCTCATCAATGACATTCAGAGTCGGCTTATTAATCAAACCAACATCTATTCCTTCCTGCTTCAGACGTTCCACTGCATCAAGAGAACGATACAACGCATCACCGAAACTAACAATATAACCAGCAGTACCTTCCCGAATCACCTCATCTTTGCCAGGAGTAAACTTGTAACCTTCGCCAAAAAATTCTTTACCATCACTGTCAACCATAATAGGCACTTTCGAGCGAGTCGAAAAAATAAAGCGCATACCAGTTTGAGTAAACACTGCCTCAACACAAGCTTTCATTTGATTAGCATCTGCTGGGAAATATAGGCGAGTTTCATAACCATCATCCAGACCATTGTCAGCAAACATATTGTTTAAACCGAAGTGACAAGTATTATCTGCCATGTCATCTATACCCGCGTGGGAGAAATGGCATAAAACGTTAGAGTTATTTAACCGGGCCATTGTAATTTCCGAGATGCACATTTCTAGGAAAGCACTGAAAGTTGCAAAAATACCTTGCTTACCAACTTCCATACCAAACCCTGCAGCAGCAGAAAAATTTCCTCGTTCCATAATACCGCCACTAACAAACCGATCTGGGTAAGCATCGTGAATTTGTTTCAGTCCGCAGGAACCTTCCAAGTCACTGTCAACAAATAAGTGGTTCCCACGTTCTGCCTCACTCATGCCATTGAGAATAGATACCACAGTATCGCCGAAGACGTTGCGGTTGGAACCAACTTTGTCACTAACACCCAAGTAAGTGTAGCTTTGCTTAGGTTTTTCAATAGCTTCAAGATAGTTAACTGCTTCAGTTATGCCTCTACCCTTGAGATACTCGATCGCCAACTTTAAAGGAATTACATCATGTCCGTGGGTAGAACCTTCTAAACCTTCTATGCCTGGGCACATTTTCCGCTTATTAATTATAGCGATCGGACCTTCAGTTGTAACTGCTTGACAAATTCTTTGGTAAAGACTATCTAAATCTTCTCCATCTCCTTCAAGTACAGTCAGACCGTGACCTGTGAGAGTTTTATTCAGGTCATAACCCTTCAAATAGCTAGAAGGATGACCAGCAATAGTCACATCATTATCATCAATCAGCAATTTAACATTAAGATTTTGTGCTACTGCCATTCTCGCAGCTTCAGCATCATTACCTTCTTGTTGAGAACCATCAGAACCAAGGCAAAATACTACTTTATTAGGATTTGCCATTGCCACACCATTGATGTAAGGCCACATATGTCCTAATCTTCCAGAACTGAATTTTACTCCTGGGGTAAATCCTAATTCTGGATGTCCTGGTAGATGAGAATTAGCTGCCCGATAATTTACAAGATTTTCAACAGGAAGGTCTCCTTGTATAGTGGCCATCAGGTATTGGGTAGCTACACGGTGTCCAGCCTCATCAAAGAAAATAGGTACAAACTTTTCTGCTGCACCTCGGAAAAGAGCATCTAGAATCATTACTTCCGGCACTGTATCATAAGGGCCACCTGTATGACCACCTACTCCTCTAGCAGCGCCAGTTGCGGTAAAGAAGATAATTGTATCACGACAAAGTTGAATATTTGCTTTGAGTGTTTGTCGTTGTTCATCTGTAAGGGTGGGGTTTGTGGGGTCTAGGGACAGAGGTTTGTAGCTTGCTATATTAATTGGAAATGGTGCCGTAGCAATTGTCATGGTTAATCAGAGTGATAATATTCGTAGTTTATCATCCCATAATTTGTTCCCTACTTAAATAGGGTTGGCTGAAAAAGTCTTATGTTCATTAATTGATATTGATAATGAAAACTATCTCTAATTATCAATTATTAGGAGAGGCAATAAAGCTGAATTGATTAATTATCAATTATCCATTGGCATTTGAAACCTAACATAATTATTCCGCTCGCTGATACACAGGAGCAAGATGCTCCTACTGCTGAAGAATTAGGCGATCGCTCCTTGACAGCTAGAAAAAGTTGTT
>NZ_JBNHEQ010000066.1:0-10363 GCF_050016015.1 Dapis hubbardiae BLCC-M172 | reverse complement strand
TTATTTTTAAGTTAGATAAGTATTATGGGAAAATAGTGGCTATTTTTTTTAGAGCCATCATAAATGGAAGTAAGCTAGAAGAAAAAGGAAATACCAAAATAACCGTAGGGGTTTGGTCTCCAAATCCATTACCTTTGATGCTCAACGACAGAATTTTAATCTCCAGTTGTATGTAAGCTGAAATTTTTCAAAGAAGAAAAATGAGAGTTTTTTGGCGATCGCTCTTTGACAGCTAGAAAAAGTTGTTTTATTTTTAAGTTAGATAAGTATTATGGGAAAATAGTGGCTATTTTTTTTAGAGCAATAAATTTTTCAATTTCGTCTATATGGGAAGGGTGGGAAAGAAAAACCTATAATTGGAATTGTAGGTAAAAGAATAAAAATCAGACTCTCAAATTTCTGAACTTCCGAACCAGATGAAATCTCTACCCCGCATCCTTGGTCTAACTTTCCTAGCACTAACTCTGACAAATTGTTCTGGGAAATTATCACCAGAAGATATTGCCTCTCGACTAGAACCTAGTATTGTCAAAGTATTTTATAAGAGTCAACCCGGACATGGAACTGGTTTTTTCGTGTCTGGAGAACAGGGAGTCTGTACCGTACTAACGGCAGCTCATGTTGTGAAAAAAGAAGGGGAAAGATTATTATAGACTAGGGATGAAAAAATCTGGCAAGTGGCTAAGGTAGAAATATTTCCTAGTGATATAGATTTAGCTTTGGTTACTTTTCAGCCAGAGAGAAGAAGTTGTAATTATCCGGCGCTGAAAAAAGGTAGTTCTGACAATCTGAAAAAAGGTAGTTCTATCTATATTTCTGGTTTTCCTATTCGGGATGGGAGGTTGGTATCGCAGTTTGTTCGTGGTGATGTTTCGGGTTTGGATAAGTTGGCGCGGGGTTATGGAGTTGCTTATCAAGCTTTGACTGTCGGTGGAATGAGTGGAGCGCCTGTTGCGGATGTGAAAGGTGAGGTTGTGGCAGTGCATGGAATGAGTGATGTGGAGGTTGTGAAAAATTTTGTTTCTCTACAGGGGAGTTTGTCTGAGTCACAACGGTCAACTTTTCAGCAAGCTGTGGAAAGGGTAGAGACTGCTGTTCAACGTTGGACTTTTTCTTGGGATATACCTATTAAAATCAATGATATTCCTCTAGTTTCAGCTAAAGGAGTTGACTATACAAAACTTCGCAACTTATTGGCAGAGGGAAAATGGACAGAAGCAGACTTTGAAACATATAGAGTAATGGAAAAATTAGCAGGTAGGGAGTCGGAAGAATGGCTGAGAGCTGAGGATGTAGAGAATTTTTCCTGTCAGGATTTAGGCACGATTGACAAACTTTGGGTAGAGTATAGTAATGGTAAGTTTGGCTATTGTGTTCAGAAGCAAATTTATTAGAGTCTGGGTGGTACTAAGGAAGCAAACCAACAAGTATGGATAGCCTTCGCCGATAAAGTGGGATGGCGTAAAAATGGAAAATGGTTGAATTGGAGGCAAAAAGGTTTTCACACCGAGAGGACTGTATGATTGTGGTTACTTCCCCTCTTTAACTCCAATAGATAGAACAGGCATGACATATCGTTTTATCCCTAGGTCTCCTCGTACAGATACTTGTGGAATATAACATCTAGGGGTTTTAGCCGTCAATAGAAAAAAGTTTGAGGAAGCTAATTTTATGGTTTTTCTTGGTCATAAAATTTCTATAACTGACACTACCATCAGTTATCAGTTTCTGATAATTTATTTATCCTTCTTCAATATTATTTTTTTTGGTAGGCGATCGCCACATTCAAACCTCCCTCAAAAATAAGTCAACCAATATTTCCTAACCCTACCTCTGCTGAATAAAATATATCGAGCGTTCGATATAAATTATTCGCTATCCAAATTTAATTAACTTTCAGCGTAACGCACCATCAGATTATCTATAAAAAAAGGTGCGTGACGGCAAAATTTCTTAAGTTTCCCCAAAATTGAAAAAAAGGATGCTGTCACACACCCTACTACTTTCCTGCCAACTTATCTTCCTCTGCCAAAAAAGTTTCCAAATAAACAACACGCGACTCCCCAGAAGAACCAGAATTTGCCGACTGATAAAAAGACTCTCCATTCCTTAATGCTTTAGTAGTATCTCGCAACGCTTGATAACCACTTGGGTCTAGTAATTATCCGGATTTAATATCAGTTATCAGCTTTTCGAGATTAACTTTCCTAAGCGTAAAATTCATGCTTCTCAAATATCAAAGTTATAAATGAGGCGATAATTCCAGAATTAGACTATGAGTATATCTGTGCGCACCTTTCCCATTATAAATAATAATAGCACAAATAAATTTAAAGTCAAGCTCTTGCTCAAATTTTTTTCTGGGAAATATGAAAGGGAGTCGAAGGAGAGCGATCGCGTAGCGGTGCGTAGCACTATCGCCTTTTTTCAGTTATCAGTTATCAGTTATCAGCTTTTGATAGTTGAGTTATCAGTTTTCCCAGATTAACTTTCCTAAGCATAAAATTCATGCTTCTCAAATATCAAAGTTATCAATGAGGCGATAATTGCAGAATTAGACTGTGAGTATATCTGTGCGCACCTTTCCCATTATGAATAATAATAGCACAAAATTATTTAAAGTCAAGCCTTTGCTCAAATTTTTTTCTGGCAAGCATTGATGGGAGCGATCGCCATTAAGTAGAAATATTGTTTGTAGTTGGGCTTTAGCCCGAACATAATTCTTTTAGGGCTAAAGCCCAACTACGAGCTTAATTATCAAATTAACCAGCTACTCTATCTTAATTTCAAGCATTAACTGTAATTTTCTCAGGCAATTTTACCTCATTTTTCAGAGAATTTCCTGCCTCAAAATCAGTAATATTAGAAATAGTTGTAGTAGCAATATCATTCATTGCTTCCTTAGTAAAAAATGCTTGATGAGAAGTAATCAAAACATTAGGAAATGACTGTAATAATTGAAAAGTATCATCCTGAATAATTGTGTCAGATAAATCCTTAAAGAAAATGTTCTCTTCCTGTTCATAAACATCAATACCAAAATAACCAATAATTCCAGATTTTATGCCTTCGATGGCAGATTTTGTATCAATTAATTGACCGCGACTGGTATTAATTAACATCACTCCTGGTTTCATCTGAGCGATAGTTTTAGCATTAATTAAATGATGATTTTCTGGTGTTAAAGGACAATGCAAAGAAATAATATCAGAGCTTCCCAATAATTCAGATAAATCTACATAACGAGCATCACCAATTTCTGCAAACTTAGGATTAGGATAAGGATCGTATCCAACTAAATGACAACCAAAACCATGTAATATTTGACCAACAATAACACCTATTTTACCCGTTCCGACAATTCCAACTGTTCGATCATGTAAATCAAATCCTAATAAACCATTTAAAGAGAAATTATCATCACGCACTCGATTATAAGCTTTATATAATTTACGGTTGAGCATCATCATCATCCCAATAGCAAATTCTGCTACTGAATAGGGAGAATAAACGCTAACTCGTACAACTTTAATACCAACTTCAGTAGCAGTTTCTAGGTCAACATTATTAAATCCTGTAGAGCGCAAAGCTACCAAACGAGTACCTTGCTCGGCTAAAATTTTCAGAGTTTCAGCACCCAAATCATCATTGACAAATACACAAACTGCCGAACATTCCGCTGCCAAAGTAGCAGTTTTTGCCTCTAGTCGAGCTTCATGGAAAATAAACTCATGGTTAGCATTAGTAGCAGTATTAGCTGCCTCTAGAAATTCGCGATCGTATTTTTCGGTACTAAAAACAGCAACTTTCATTTTAATTAGGGAGTAGGGAGTAGGGGAGTAGGGGAGTAGGGGAGTAAGGGAGTAGGGGAGTAGGGGAGTAAGGGAGTAAGGGAGTAGGGGAGTAGATAGGGACGTTCGCATTTTTGTTATGCAACGTCCCTACATTGCGGTTCACTTAAGTGAAAAGCGCTGTAACCAAACAATAGTAAAGCTTTTTTGCGTTACCATGCGGGATATTGCTACGTTCCATGCTTTGCTTTGTAATGCTAACACGAACGCAACTAACCGCCCGAACAACCTAACCTACGCCTTCTAAATTCTGAATTCTAAATTCACCTAGTAAGGCCATTTCCAACTAGCGACATCAGGTCGGTCAATACCATGCTCATAAGCATAATTTTGACAAGCAATTTGCTCATTGCGGAAAAGTTCCTTCGCGTGAGCGCCTGCAACTTTTAGATGCTCAACTCGGTCAATTACATCCATCGCAATACTAAAGCGATCAATATTGTTCCGAATAGCTAATTCCAAAGGTGTATTAATATTACCCTTTTCCTTATAACCCCGGACATGGAGATTTTTGTGATTTGTCCGACGGTAAGTATAGCGGTGAATCAACCAAGGATAACCATGGAAGTTAAAGATAATTGGTTTATCAAGAGTAAACAAACTATCAAAGTCGCGATCGCTCAATCCGTGAGGATGCTCTGTTTCTGGTTGTAACTTAAACAGATCGACCACATTAATAAAGCGAATTTTTAAGTCAGGGAACTCTTCCCGTAACATCACACTAGCAGCTAAAGCTTCCTTAGTCGGAATATCTCCAGCAGTTGCCAATACAACATCAGGTTCTTCTCCGCGATCGTTACTAGCCCAATCCCAAATACCAATACCCTTAGTACAATGCTTAATTGCCGAATCCATATCCATATATTGCAAGTGCATCTGTTTATCAGAAACAATCACATTAATATAGTTTTTGCTCCGTAAACAGTGGTCAGCAACTGATAATAAACAGTTAACATCAGGTGGTAGATAAATGCGAGTAACATCTGGAGTCTTGTTAGAAATCACATCAAGGAAACCAGGATCTTGGTGAGTAAAACCGTTGTGATCTTGTCGCCAAACAGTAGAAGTAATCAATAAATTCAAAGAAGGAATCTTTTCACGCCAACTCAATTCATTGCACTTTTCAATCCACTTAGCGTGCTGACCAACCATTGAATCAATAACGTGAACAAATGACTCATAAGTAGAGAAAAAGGCGTGTCTTCCAGTCAAGAGATATCCTTCTATCCAACCTTCAATAGTATGTTCACTTAGAATTTCCATCACACGACCATCTCGTGCAAGCTCCCCACCATCCATGTCTTCCGGTAGAAACTCTGCCATCCAAGTCTTCTTACTGACTTCATAAATAGCATTCAGTTTATTAGAAGTATTTTCATCAGGTCCGAATACTCGGAAATTAGTCATGTTCTCACGCATGACATCCCGGAGAAATACACCCAAAGGACGAGTATTTTCTTTCTCTATTGTTCCTGGTTTATCTACTGGTATTGCGTAATCCTGGAATTTAGGCATATTCAATTGTTTACAGAGGAGACCGCCATTAGCATGAGGGTTAGCACTCATCCGACGGGCACCATAAGGAGCTATTTCTCGCAACTCTGGTTTGAATTTACCATTTTCATCAAAAAGTTCTTCTGGTTTATAGCTACGCATCCACTGTTCCAGAATTTTCATGTGTTCTGGATTTTTGGCAACGTCAGTCATGGGTACTTGGTGTGCCCGCCAGAAACCTTCTATTTTGTGTCCATCAATTTCTGGGGGACATGACCATCCTTTCGGAGTACGGAACACAATCATCGGCCACCTTGGTAATTCTGCATTACCAGAAGTCCTCGCTTCTTGTTGGATGGCTTTAATTTCTTGAACACAATGGTCTAATGTTGCAGCCATTGCTTGGTGCATAGTATCTGGATCTGACCCTTCCACAAAATAGGGTTGATAACCATAACCCAAAAAGAGGTTTTTCAAATCCTCATGACTGATTCTAGATAAAATTGTTGGGTTGTTAATTTTATAACCATTCAGGTGCAGAATTGGTAGGATCGTACCATCTGTAATTGGATTGATAAATTTATTAGAATGCCAAGATGTAGCCAGAGGTCCTGTTTCTGACTCCCCGTCTCCAACAACTGGCACACAAATTAAATCTGGATTATCTAGAATTGAACCTGTGGCGTGAGAAATTACATAACCAAGTTCGCCTCCCTCGTGAATAGAACCAGGAGTTTCAGGCGTACAGTGACTACCAATACCGCCAGGGAAAGAGAACTCTTTGAAGAATTTTTCTAGACCTTGTATATTTTGACCCTTGTCAGGATAGACCTCTGAGTAAGTGTCTTCCAAATAAGTTGGAGCTAATACTCCTGGTGCGCCATGTCCAGGACCGGACATAAATATCATGTTCAGGTCATATTTTTTGATAATTCGGTTGAGATGTATCCAGATAAAGGCTTGACCAGAACTAGAACCCCAGTGCCCTAAAATTCGACTCTTAATTTGGTCTGGTTGTAGAGGTTCCCGTAGCAGAGGATTCTTTTTGAGATAAATCATCCCTACCATTAAATAACAAGATGCACGCCAAAAAGCCTGCATCTTGTAGAGTTCATCAGCACTTAGAGGTGCGCCTTGAACTGTAGAACGTGCTGGACCAAAGGCACTAATTAAAGCTGTTTTTTCGGGAGTTGAGACCATTGATGTTCAAATTCCTTATACAAAATTCTGCCTCTTTAACCTAAAGCTTGCAAATGCCTATTTTTAAATTGAATACAGATATTTTTGACATTTGCTTGTACTTAGTAGTCAAAGATCGCAGGACAAAATTAGTATCGTATTTAGCACGACTAACTATAACATCACTTCTACTATAAAATTGCTACGGAAGATAATTAAATTTTGCTTAAGTTTTGCCTCTACTATTATTATTTTTTTATCAGAAATGATATATACCAATAGATTCCGAATTTGATAATCTTTTATTATACCAATTACCAAAAATAATGCTAGGAAAATGAAAATAGAAATTTATAGTGTTCAATTAGGGAGAAATTCATAAATTGCTCCTACAATCCTAAAATTAACAAGAGTATCTATTATTTTTGCTCTTGTTTTCTTCTTTGTGATTCTTGCTTCGCTCTTCCAACTTCAGCCCCTTTAATATTGAGTCACTATTTTATGTATTAGAAAAGGGATGCCAAAGATTAAGGCTGATATTTTCAAGAAAATCTCCTTTGCTCATCATATCAATCAAGGAGTCATAACTTATCGTTCAACAAACCATGTTATGGTTATATTTTTCAACTAAAATGTCTAATGTGTGAGAAAATTCTAGGTATCAAAATTGAATGTATCCAAGAAAACAAATCGTAAGCATTCAGCAGCCAGCTACTAGCTATCAGCTAGCTATATTCTTTTTAAAGAAGTAAAAAGCAATTGATAGATTTTTAATAATGAGTGGAAAATCAAGTAAAAGTTAAATGAATCAAGTAAGTATTCATTTTTCTTGCTATTTGCGTAGCATTCGGTAAGATGAGCTGACCACTTATAGCTGAATGCTTACAACAAATGTAGTAATGTAAAATAAATACACTATTCTCCTAAAAAAATAGATTAATAAATATTTCAAGTTCATTAATTTATAATGAATAATTGAGAATTATCTTTGGTTCAAACTGTAACGGAATTGAATATAAGGAAATATCCTAGAACTTGTTTTCTACTTAACTGGAATTGCTTGAAACCGGATAGATTAATTATCAATTATCCATTGGTAAGTAATACCATTTTGAAAAAAGAATGTTACGAATAGTAAGGACGATAAAAATATTTTACAGGAGATATCCTTTTGACCAAAAACATGATTTACCGAAATATTGTGGTTTAAAGCCTCCCCTTGGATAGGGGATAATAAATAAAAATTTTCCTGTTCGTCAATCCTCTTCTTTTCAAGGAGAGGTAATTCGCGCATTCTTAATTCGCGCATTCTAAATTCTTAATTATTGAACCCCCTAAAAAATGGTATTAAAGCAATTCTCATGCGACTCCTGACTCCTGAGTCTTAAAAATTACCGAAATAATTAATAATTAAACAATTAAATAATTAGACCATTGACGCCTTGAAGCCTCCCCTTTCAAGGGGAAAAAAATAAATCTTTTCCTTATTCGTCAATCCTCTCCCTAAAAGGGAGAGGTAATTATCAATTATCAATTATCAATTAATAAACCTAGCTATTTGTAGCAAATATTTATCAGATTTATATAAGCCTTCAACACATCAAGAGGATGAATTAAAATTATGACAATATCTCTGTATATCAGTACACTTGAAGCAGATAGTGGTAAAGCTTTACTGGCATTAGGAATTATAGAACAAGCCTTGCTGAAAACTACTAAAGTAGGCTTCTTTAGACCTCTAATTAAGGGAACATCAACAGGTGATAAAGACAAAGATATTGAATTAATGATTACTCACTTTAATTTGAAACAAAACTATGAGGATTCTTATGGTTTATTAGAAAGCGAAGTAATGCAACTGATTAATCAACATAAACATGAGAAAGTTTTAGAAAAAATCATTACCAAATACAAAGCCTTAGAAGCAAATTGTGATTTTATTCTCTGCGAATGTTCTGATTATTTAGGTCAAAGTTTGGCTTTAGAATTCGATCTAAATCTGGAAATTGTACATAATTTAGGTTGTCCGATTATTCTCTTGACTAATGGTTACCAAAAAAACATCGAAGAAATAACCAGTACAATTCAAATTGCTCTAGATGCTTATCAAGAGAAAAATTGTCAAATTATGGGAATTGTAGTTAATAAAGTTGTCTCTGAACAAATTAATGAACTGAATCAAGTATTAGCATCTGAATATGACCAATTCAACTATTTATTGTCTGTAATTCCTTACACTCCGAAACTGGAAAATCCACGAGTTAGGGAAGTAGCAGCACAACTTCAAGCATCCGTTATTGATGGAAAAAAGAAATTAGATAATCTCGTCTCTGACTATTTAATAACAGCAATGCAAGTTTCCAACGCCTTAAATTGGTTGAAGAACGGTCAATTAATTATTACTCCTGGCGATCGCGGCGACATAATATTGGCAATGTTACAAGCAGAGCATTCAGCTAATTATCCATCTCTAGCAGGAATTTTACTATCGGGTGGTTTTCCTCCTGCACCATCAATTATGAAACTAATTGATGGTTTAGCTCATCCTCTACCTATTCTCTTAGTAGAAACTGATACTTATACTACTGCTGCTCAAGCAAAAGAAGTAAAGGGTTCCATTGTTGCAGGGGATATTGAAAAAATTCGTTTGAGTCTAGAATTATTTGCCAATTATGTTGATGGAACTAAGCTAGAAACAAGGTTGGGTGAGATTAAGTCTTATGGTATTACTCCCAAAATGTTTATTTATAATTTGCATGAACAAGCAAAATCTCTCAAACAGCACATTGTTTTACCAGAAGGAGGGGAACCTCGTATCCTACAAGCAGTCTCTTTTCTCCTCAGTCAAGGAATGGTTGATTTAACTGTCTTAGGTACTCCCAAAGATATTGAAGGTTCTATCAGAAAACATGGTATTAACTTAGATGTTAACACTCTCAACATCATTACACCAAACCAACACCCGAAATTCTCTGAATATGTGGAAACTTTCTATGAACTCAGAAAACATAAAGGAATGACCCTTGATGCAGCAAAAGATTACATGAGAGATGTATCTTACTTTGGCACAATGATGGTTGAATGTGGGGATGCAGATGGTATGGTTTCTGGTGCAGTGCATACAACTCAACATACTATCAGGCCAGCACTACAAATAATTAAAACTAAACCTGGTTTTTCTCTGGTCTCCTCTGTCTTTTTTATGTGTCTGGAAAGTCACATTTTAGTTTATGGAGACTGTGCAGTTAATCCCGATCCCAACCCCGAACAATTAGCTGAAATAGCTCTAGCTTCGGCAGAAACTGCCTGTATATTTGGCATTAAAGCAAAAGTCGCTCTGTTATCGTATTCATCAGGTTCTTCTGGTAAAGGGGAAGAAGTGGAAAAAGTTCGCCAAGCAACAGCGATCGCCCAACAACGCCAACCAGAGTTAGAATTAGAAGGTCCGATACAATATGATGCAGCAGTAGATCCTGCTGTAGCAGCTCAGAAAATGCCTGGTTCTAAAGTTGCTGGACAAGCAACAGTATTTGTTTTTCCCGATTTGAATACGGGGAATAATACTTATAAGGCAGTGCAAAGAGAGACAGGAGCAATAGCGATCGGACCTATATTGCAAGGTCTGAAGAAGCCAGTAAACGATCTTAGTCGCGGTTGTAAAGTTGAGGATATTATTAATACTGTGGCAATTACAGCTATTCAAGCACAAAACATTTGTATTCTCAGATTAAAAGATGAAGAAGGAGTGAGGAGTTATGATTAAAATATGTGGGAATGGTAGGGGTGGGTTTCGATGTTAAATTTATGGTGTGAGCAATTATTCAGATCAACCCGCCCCC
>NZ_JBNHEQ010000065.1:0-10552 GCF_050016015.1 Dapis hubbardiae BLCC-M172 | reverse complement strand
TATCCAAGGGGAGGCTTCAAGGCGCGAATTATTTAATTATTAATTATTAATAATTGGGTAACGCACCTGTCTCTGAGTCAAGAGACAGGAGTAAGTAGGGAGTAGCGATCGCTAATCCCTGAAGTTCCTTATTTAGTTAATCAGTTCGTCGTGAAGTTGGTACGATAATGGTATCGACTAGCTTGCGTCTGAATAGTCGGTGTATTAGAATGAAATAAAATAATTCTACAATACAATGAACTCTTCTTCACTAAGTTTCATTATTCTAGCGTCTTCATGCAGTCCGATCTCTCTGCTTCCTACCCCCTTCCTCGCTTCCAAACATCGTATCCCTTCTTCACCATGGTTATCTGCATACTCTCTAAGGAATCTTATGGCAAATCGAGGGTCTTTGGCAAACATAGAATCGAAATCGGAAGATGAGGAAGATAATTCAGAGCGCAGCGGTGTCGATAAAGGCGAAAGAGAGTTAGGAGTAGTAGGGAGAGGTTCTGTGGATTCCAGGTAGGATAAAGTTTGAAGGTCTTTGGCTTGGTGTTGTGTTTTTTGAGTGGACATTTTTTTTCTTTTTTTTTAGGTCGTTCTGTTATATAAGTTTACACCACAATATTGACCTCCTGCACCCCTTTTTTCCAATCTTTACTAGATTTTCACATAATATTGAGTCCCTATGTAGTTTCATGGTTAGGTTGCTTCGGGTTCACCTAAAATGAAAGAAGGAGTCAGAAATATTGTAGGGGCGGGTTGAACCGGAAGCTTTGATAGCAGCAATTAAGTCTACTAAACCCGCCCCTTACAGCAGGTTGCTGAATGGCGATCGCGTGAGGTTGTGTATTAGACATTTTGAAATACCAGAGATTTATAGGCAGCAACAACAGATTTTATTACCCCAATAATTTTTGTTCAATCTAAAATTTCTAAGGAAACAGCAGCATAGCGGAAGATATAAGGTCTGCAGTCAGTTTCTCGGCCGGGAAATGATTCGCCAAAAAATGCGATATAGCAATCAAAATCTAAAATTTCATCGCTATACCAGCAGTGTACAACAATTCCATATTCTCCAGTGTGAGGCAGCTTTACTTTCGTACCCGGTTCAATATATTCTTTATTTTTACAGCGTTTTCCTTGGGGGCGTTCTCCTCCATGATAAGCATAAACTCCATACCCATCAACAAATTCCAGAGCATATTTACCCTCAGCATGAAGCAAATTTTGTTGATAAAATGACAATTTATAAGGTCGATCGCAAGCAATACAGACATTTTCAAATTGAAAGATAAAACCACAGCATTGTATTAATTCTTGAATAACTTCCCATTTTTTCTGATCGGACTCTAAACCGATAACCGATATGCAAAAGTCGAACATAGAAGCCGAATTAGACCAATTTGTAGGTATAATTAGACCATCCAATAATTTGAAAATCTCTGAATATTTAAGGTCTAAATAGTTGCTATCATCTCTATATAAATCTTTAATTATTTGAGTTTTTACACAATTTTTAATACCGCCAGGACAGTGAAAAGCTTTTGGATTATTATCTCTATTGAGGTGATTGGGATACCCTGGATAATTAATTTGATTCATTAATTTGTAGGTTTGTCAATTTGTCTTTCTATTAGATGATCAAGATGAGTGAAAACCCTTTTATCAAATTTACCACTAATGTCTTTTCCTAAGTATGTCTTTAAGTTTTTAATCTCTAAAATTTCTTTAATTGCTGCAAAAGGGTTGGAAAAAAAAATAATTTCAGGTTCAGGAAAGTCACTCGCTTTATAAGCAGCTCTAATTGCTGCTTCAACTTTTTCTCGATCAATGGGTTGGGTTAGTGTTGCTATTGCCTTCCATTTTTCTATATACTTTGGAAGGAATATTTCTTGTTCTGGAGATAACTCATAAACGATATGTTTTGGCATTTTACTTACACGTTTTGGCATGGGTTTAAGAATAGTCTCAAGGTATTTAATTTGAATTAAACAAGACACACAAACCAGACAAGAAACCGGGTTTATTGCCCTAATTTGTTGTTCAAACGAATTTTTCTAAATAAACCCGGTTTCTGCGTAAGTCCTATTATATTGTAGTTGGGGTACTATAAAATATCTAAATTTTTACTCTTATACCAATTACCATGCATTAATGCTATACTTGATTAACACTTCAGTTATTAAGTAATTCTTGGTATAATCACCTTTTTGCTTATTTGAGGCAAGTTAATGTTAATTATTCTTGTCTTTACTTCTCCCGTACGGACGTTGCATGCAACGTCCCTACACTCCCCTACTCCCCTACTCAATCAAATGTAGAAAAGTTTTTGAGAAATGGTATTATTCCGGATTTTTAGCTCAATTCATTGTTTAATAAATTTATACCTAATTTTGATAACTGATAACTGAAAAGACCATGAATAATCAAACTGATGCTCCTGTTAATACTGACAATTATTTATTAAGAAGTGTACATACAAATAATTTCCCTAATATTTTAGACCAGTTAGGCATATCTTTAGTTGTTTCAACTTATCAAGCAGGTAAATTAATTGTATTGCGTGCGGATAATGGAGTAATTAATACTCATTTTCGGACCTTTAATAAACCGATGGGATTAGCAGCAACTCACGAAAAAATTGCCCTGGGAACTGCTTATCAAATTTGGGATTTTCGGAATGTTCCAGCAGTGGCAGGAAAAATAGAACCTGCTGGTAAACATGACGCTTGTTATTTACCACGAAATATTCATATAACTGGCGATATTGATATTCACGAAATGGCTTGGGCGAAGGATGAATTATGGTTTATTAATACTCGTTTTTCTTGTCTTTGTACTCTCGGTCATCCTAATAGTTTTGTGCCGAGATGGCGACCTCCTTTTATCACTGGATATGACTTAACAGACCGCTGTCATTTAAACGGACTTTGTTTAAAAAATGACCAGCCAAAATATGCGACTGCTTTGGGAGAAACTGATACTTCAGCAGGGTGGAGAAAGAATAAAGCTAATGGTGGAATATTAATGGATATAGAAACAAATGAAATCTTAATGCGGGGTTTATCTATGCCTCATTCTCCGAGATGGTATCAAGAACAATTATGGTTATTAGAATCGGGAAATGGTAGTCTGGCAAAAGTCGATTTAAACGACAGAAAATTAGAAACAATTGCTAAGTTACCTGGGTTTACTCGTGGTATAGATTTTTGGGGAAATTTAGCATTTATTGGTTTGTCTCAAGTTCGAGAAACTGCTGTTTTTAGTGGGATGCCTATTACTCAACTTCAAGAAAGAATTTGTGGTGTTTGGGTGGTAAATATTTTAACTGGAGAAACTGTGGCATTTTTGAAGTTTGAAGCTGGAGTTCAGGAAATATTTTCTGTGGCAGTTTTGCCAAATATTCGCTTCCCGGAAATTATTGAATGGAATGAAAATTTATTAGCTAGTTCTTATGTTTTACCAGATGAAGCTTTAGCAGAAACAGTAAAACCAACTTCAGAAATAGCTATGGCAGAGACTCATTTAGTTAAAGGAAATCAGTTATATCAAGAAGGTAAATTAGTAGAAGCTATTAATGAGTATCACGAATGTCTGAAGTTACAACCAGATTTGACTAGAGCTAAATATAATTTGGGAGTAGCTTTAGGAGACAATCAACAATATGAAGCAGCAATTAATTTTTTACAACAGGTAATTAATACAGAACCAGATAATGCCGATGCTCACAATAGTCTTGCTTATGCTTATAGTCAAAAAGGTGAGTTAGAAAAGGCAATTAAACATTATGAAAAGGCAATTAATCTCAACGGTAGTTTTGCCAAAGCACATTTTAATTTAGGCATGACATTGTTGAAAAATGGAGATTTAAAACGGGGATTTGCAGAATGTGAATGGCGGTGGGAAACATCAGAATTTACTCCCTTTCAATGTCCTCATCCCCGATGGAAAGGGGAAGATATTAGCAATAAAATTTTATTAGTTCATACGGAGCAAGGAGCAGGAGATGCTATTCAATTTATTCGTTATATTTCTGTAGCAGCAAAACGTTGTCAAAGTATTATATTAGTATGTCCGCCAGAGTTAATTCCTTTATTTAAAAATGTGCCAGGAATTGATAAATTAATGCCACCCGGAGAACTACAATTATCAGAATTTGATATCTATACACCTTTAATGAGTTTACCTTACATTTTCAGCACAACTTTAGAAACAATTCCTGCCAATATTCCCTATCTCCAATCAACAAATAGTAATCATATAAATCTGACGGATACTGAATATAAAGTAGGGATTGTTTGGGGTGGTAGTCCTACTCATAAAAATGATTGTAATCGTTCTTGTAAAATAACAGAATTTTTGCCTATTTTGCAAGTTCCAGGAGTAAAATTTTACAGTTTGCAAAAAGGAGAACGTAGTCAAGAATTAACTCAAATTTATGACAATATTCAGATAGAAGATTTAAGTTCTCAGTTAAATAATTATGCCGATACAGCAACAGTAATAAATCAATTAGATTTGGTAATTACTGTTGATACTTCCGTGGCACATTTAGCAGGAGCATTAGGTAAAAATGTATGGACTTTGTTATGTTTTAATCCTGATTGGCGTTGGTTACAAGAAGGAGAAAATACTCCTTGGTATCCAACGATGAAATTATTCCGTCAGTCTCAGTCAAAAGATTGGCAAGAAGTAGTTGAAAAAGTGCAGGCGGAGTTGTGGAAAATTATCGGCAAAAAAATGATTATAAGTGTGGAATAGGAGCTTAAATAAAGGTGTTAGATCAAGTCCGGTTAAACAGTGATAGATTGCTTAAGTCTTTAGGAGTCAGGAGTCAGGAGGGGAGAAAATTAAAAAGATTGAGTAGTTATGACGATTTGAGATTTTTTTATGTTCAATCAAGCGGATTTGATATTAGGAGCTGAAAGCCATCAAAAGAATTAATTTTTAAGTTATTTATTGATAACTGAAATAATCTTTTTCACCCAGCACCTATTTAGAGATTGTTTTTCAGTAATTAAAAATTAATAATTAATAATCCCCTACTTTTAAGAAAGGAATTAACTCAAAGGAAATTTTTTTATTTTATCCCCTTAAAAGGGAATGTTTTAAACCTGAATTGTTGAATTATAGTAATCCTAAATGATTTGTGAGAGAAAGCTGTAGGAGTTTGGTTACCAAATCCCATTTATGTACTTGGTTTGGAGACCAAAACTCTACGATAAAATCTTACAACATAAGTGCGGATTACTATATTAATTATTAACTATTAATTATTAATTATTCGGTCAGGGAAATATAAAAAAGGGAATAGGGAATAGGTATGGAGGGAATAGGGAAGAAGACATAACTATACTTTCTATTTATCAGGATAACTTTAGAAGTATAAATACAGATACATTACTCTGTCAAGCTTATTTTAATCCCTGGACTTATGCTAACTTTTATATTTTGTCGAGCCATAATCTCTTAATACTTGTTTGACCGAAAAATTAAGGTATAAAGCCTCTTCATTTATGGAGAAAAAGCGGTCTAGGGATGGCGAGTTTTCTTAGCTATATCCAATCGAATAAGAGAATAAAAAAGATCCTTTTAGTCAATCCTTCTATTATAGAAGAGGTAATTATTAATTATTAATTGTCGAAAAACAGTATATTAATTTTATTAGTTTACTTTAGGGGTTTTGGTCACCAAATCCCTACTTTAGTTATGAGCATATTTATATTTTGGATATTTTTCCTAAACTCCCTAATAGCTAACACTAAATCTGATTGTCAAAATACACTTAATAATTCTTAGTTATATCAAGTCCAGTTAAATAGTTATCATTGTGAAAGTTGACAATCAATCCCAAGGTCTTTAAGAGACTGTTTGTAAAATAAGTATTAATAAAAAAGTTTCATAACTCAATCAACTAGCTTGAATAAAGCAAGAGATTGAAATAACTCTACAGAAGGAGGAGGTATGACTATTCATACTCAATCAGATAAGAGTGAATTTATTGATAACAAATAATTATTTTTTTGCCTATTTCCTATTCCCACCTTCTGTGTTCCCACCTTCTGTGTTCCCTATCTTCTTTTTTTATATTTCCTGATACATTCAACCTCTAAGATTCTTTCTTTCCACTCCGTTCCATTCGCAATGATCCTTGTAGTAACTAATTAGTCGAATATAATAGGGTGCATCTCATATTTGCCAAAATACTTTTTTCCTCCATACCTCCATACCTCCATACCTGTTCCCACCTTCTGTGTTCCCTAAAAGCGATAAATTTTTGGCTTTCTTCACGCATTGAGATGCACCCATATAATAAGTTTAGGTTCATAGAGAAATGGTATAAGGTTGAAAATTTAAGTTAGTATTTACTTGTCATGTACAAAGGAATTTTTTACAAGTCAGGTAAGCATTTCCTTTCCTGCGGAATGCTGCGCAAACGGAATGCTGCGCAAACAGCCATCAGCTATAAGCTATATTACCTTTAAAGAAGAAAAAAACAATTGAGAGATTTCTAATAATTATTTGAAAATGTGGTAGAAATTAAATGAAGACTTGCTTGATTCATTTTTATTGCTGAGAGCTTATCGGTAATAGCTGAATGCTTACCAAATAAGATTCCTACTATAGTATTTTCAAATGAGATGTAAATCTAGATGGAGGTTTATTCTAAGAAAAAAGTGCTGTCTTGAGTATTCCATATCCTAGATTTTTACTACTATTTAATCCTGTTTTTCCTTCTTGACTATTCCCTATTCCCTTTTTCATAGGATTTGGTTTCCATATTCCAAATAAAAACGTTATATAATAGTGCTATTTGGGTTGTTTCAATAATTGATAATTGATAATTGATAATTGATAATTACCTCTCCCTAAAACGGATTGGATTGAATAAAAGGAAAATTTTTTCTCTCTTGGTCGATTGGATATGGCGAGGAGACCTCGCCATCCCATCCTACGGACTGCTCCGCTTTCCGACCGCTGTCTTGGTTGATTGGATATGGCGAGGAGACCTCGCCATCCCTCAACCGCTTTTTCTCTTGAAATAGAAAGCTTTAAACCTTAATTATTCGGTAGAAAATATCCACAAAACAAGGCTAAAAGTTTTATACTCTTTAACCTATGACTTGGAATTTTTTACAAATCATTTAGGATAGTTATATTAGCATTGTATAAAAAAATATTTAAATAAAATAACATCATGTCCGGATAATTAGCGATAAAAAAAATTTCTACTCCATATACCAGATAACTTCAAAACAAGGCTAAAAGTTTTATACTCTTTAACCTATGACTTGGAATTTTTTACAAATCATTTAGGATAGTTATATTAGCATTGTATAAAAAAATATTTAAATAAAATAACATCATGTCCGGATAATTAGCGATAAAAAAAATTTCTACTCCATATACCAGATAACTTCCTCCTGTTCCCTCCTTACTTCAGACTTTTCCGTTGTTATTTATAACTATTCAAGCAGACATGATATAACACCGAAGTTGTAGCACTGAAATTGCAATTTGTGTAAAAAAATTTAGTTAATCTTCTGCCTTATTCTATATTCTTTCTTTCTTCAAATTAACACTTAACAAATATGACTACTTGTACAAACTGCGGACATAAAAATACTATTACCTCCCATTTTTGCTCTAATTGTGGTGCTTCTTTAGAGGAAATAAAACCCTCTCAAACAGAATTTAAAGAATTAAAACCAGGAATTAAATTAAGAAACCGCTACATAATTATTCGCCAAATAGGTCAAGGAGGATTTGGCAAAACTTACTTGGCGGAAGATACAGGTAGATTTAATCAAGCAGTAGTTTTAAAACAATTAACTCCCGGAAATAAAGGTACAAATTTTATTCAAAAAGCTGAGGAACTTTTCCAACGCGAAGCAATGACATTACATCAAATTAATCATCCTCAAATTCCGCGTTTCTGGGAATTTATTCGGGAAAATAAATGTTTATTTTTGGTGCAAGATTTTATTGAAGGGCAAACATTAGAATCTTTACTAAATCAACGTCGAAAACAAGGTAATTTTTTTAGCGAAGTTGAAATAACTGACTTTATACGTCAAATTTTACCAGTTTTAAGTTATTTACATGGTCAAGGAATTATTCATCGAGATATTGCTCCTGATAATATTATTTATCGCATAGAAGATGGTTTGCCAGTTTTGATAGATTTGGGTGGAGTAAAACAAATTGCTGCTGAAGTTTCCCACAAAGCAGATAGTTCAAAAAATGTTGTTTCTGCTGGTACTAAATTAGGTAAATTTGGTTATGCTCCTGACGAACAAATGCGCTTAGGAATTGTTGCGCCCCATAGCGATTTATATGCTTTAGCAGTAACTTGTTTAGTATTAATGACTGGTAAATTTCCCTCGGAATTAATTAATGCAAAAACAATGGAGTGGCAATGGAGTCAGGAATTAAAATTAAGTCCGAAGTTTGAGGGAATTTTAAATAGAATGTTAGCTCCTATTCCTGGCGATCGCTTCCAGTCAGCAGAGGAAATATTAGTACAATTACAACTTCCAACTCCAGAAATTATTGCACCAACTCAAATCAGTAAAACGGAGAAAAAAAATCAAAAAATTCAGACAAAAACAGCTTTAGTTACTATTCCAGAATCAGGGAATATTATTCATAATTCTAATGAAGTACCAGAAGAAATTCTTGATTGGAGTTGGGGAGGATTTTTATTACCTGGTTTTTGGTGTCTAACTAATCATGTTTGGGTAGGATTAATTGCTTGGATTGATTTAAGTTTGATCACCTTTGGTATGGGATGGTTACTTACAGGAATAGTTCTAGGTTTTAAAGGAAATGAGTGGGCTTGGAAAAGTCGGCAATGGAAAAGTATTTCTGAATTTAAAAAACATCAGAGAATGTGGGCGACTATCTCTTTCTTATTAATGTCGAGTATTGCAATTATTGGAATTTTAGTAATTTTATTTGTGTTTGTTATTGCTGCCATTATTGCTGGGTAGATTAATTTGGAATTAGGGAAAAATGAACAGGGCTGAGATTTGGTCAATTTTATTATTAATAAATACCATCTAAGTACAGAAACTGGTTGAGCTGAAAACCTTGAAAAATTAGTGATGCAGTCCGACAAACTTGTCCTACTTGTTGATTTTATTTATGCTCACCTTTATAATATAACTCAAGTTTTTTTGAGAGTACAAATATCACTCATTATGAAAGCAAAACATCCAATTAATTTCCACAAAGCCACGACATTTATATTTGTATTGGCACTAATGGTAGCCTACCAAAACTTTACTTTAGCTCCTTGGGTTTATCTCGCTCTACATGGCACCTATGGAATTTTATGGTTACTAAAAGACCGTATCTATCCAGACAAACAATGGGAACAAGAAATTCCTATCTGGTTAGGCATTGTTACTTTTGCCTTATTATCTTTATATTGGGTAGCTCCCTACATTTTAATTAGCAGTGGAACTGAACCTCCAATACCGTTACTAGCTGCTGCAATTTCTCTGAATATTTTTGGCGTTTTCTTCCACTACACTAGCGATGCTCAAAAATATTATACCCTCAAATATCAACCAGGATTAATCACAGAAGGATTCTTTGCTCGCTGCCGAAATACTAACTATTTAGGAGAAGTATTTATCTATCTTTCCTTTGCAATGTTAGCCCAACATTGGCTACCTTATTTAATTCTAGGAGTATTTTTTGCCGGAGTATTTATTCCTAATATGTTGAAAAAAGATAAATCTCTATCTCGTTACCCAGAATTTGCAGAATATAAAGCTAATTCAGGTTTAATTATTCCTCAGCTATTTGGTGATAATTCTCTTAACCAAGAAGCTCAAAAAGTTAGTGAATAAAAGGATATTCAACTGATTAGATAAAATATTTTAGGGAGGTTCTATGGAATCTTCTTAGTCCTGAGTATCTTTCCTAGGAAATAGAAAAGTATCTTCCAACAATTAGTTAGGGTTTGCTGAAAAAGTATTTTTTAAGGAGTAGAGGAGTAGTACGGACGTTGCACAGGCAAAAATGCGTTTTCCGTTCCGGAATGCTCCGCAAACATATTGCGCAGCAAAACGTCCGTACGGCAGTAATTTTTTTCCCAACTCTTGCTGAAAATACCTTCCTTTTTGATTTTTCGGGAACCGTGCATTAAGAGCTGAAAACCTGGTACTTTTTAGCAACCTAAAAAAGCTCATACCTTTATCTGTAAATACTTTGAGATTTAATCAGCAAGCCCTAGTTATAAAAAAGTCTTTGTTTGTAGTTGCGCTTTAGTGCCAAATATATGTCTAGCAATGAAGCGCAACTACGAGCCAAAATCAGTGTTTTACTAATAGCGTATACCCCGTATAAGAAGCAAGATAATTAATAATTTTAGATGATATTAATCACATTTAATTGATTACCAAAAAATTCAGGTATAGAGCCTCTCCATTAATGGATAAAAAATCAAAAAATTCCTTTTAGCTAATCCTCTTCTTTATCAGAAGAGGTAATTATTAATTGTTAATTATAGCGTTTCTCAAGCTTATGAGGTACACAAGCTCTTTAATTTCTTTTC
>NZ_JBNHEQ010000064.1:101106-104823 GCF_050016015.1 Dapis hubbardiae BLCC-M172 | reverse complement strand
ACGCCTAGCCACAGGAAAATTAAAATCAAAAATCAAAAGTAATCTCTGACAAAGTAAAGTTTTGAGATTTATCAATTTATTCATCTAAATCTATAGCGCTATAGTTTCTCTGAGAGACTAGACACGCCTAGCCACAGGAAAATTAAAATCAAAAATCAAAAGTAATCTCTGACAAAGTAAAGTTTTGAGATTTATCAATTTATTCATCTAAATCTATAGCGCTATAGTTTCTCTGAGAGACTAGACACGCCTAGCTACAGGAAAATTAAAATCAAAAATCAGAAGTAATATGTGAGAAAGCTAATGAAGAACGCGGGTCTCCAAGCAACGTTGAGATGAATATTTAATGAATATTTTCTACCTATTGCCCATTTCTCATAATTGTGGAAATTCCTGTAAATTTAGATTAATAGGACTTACGCAGAAGCATCATAATATAAATAAGGAGCATCCATGTTTGTTTTATGAGAATTGTAAAATTTAGAACTTAAAAATGCGTAATTCCCAATTTGAGATAATATTGAACATTTAACTTGAAAGTTTTGATTCTAATCTGACTGTGCAACCTGTTGACTATACAACTCTCATAGCTTCTTGTTCTGAACTCCGCAACCAATGGCTCCCGGCTAGGTTAGAACAAGTATATCAGCGCGACCGCTTTACCATTTCTTTAGCCCTCCGAACTATCAAAAAACGAGGTTGGCTAGATATTTCTTGGCATCCTCAAGCTGCTCGTATCTGTCTCGGCAACCCTCCGCCTCGTATTCCTGATACATTTACTTTTAGTCAACAACTAAAACATCAGTTAGGTGGGTTAGCTTTAATAGCTATTGCTGAAGTTTCTCCTTGGGAAAGGGTTTTGGATTTTCAATTTGCAAAACGTCCTGGAGAAGCTCCTCTATGGCATCTTTATGTAGAAGTTATGACTAAATATAGTAATGTTATTCTTACCACTGCTAATAATTTGGTTGTTACCTGTGCCCATCAAGTTAATAGTCAACAGTCTAGTGTCCGTCAAATTCAAACTGGTCAACCTTATGAACTTCCACCATCTCTAACTAATCCTATTCCTAACCTCCAAGAAACTCAACAGGAGTGGCAAGAAAGAATTAGTTTAGTTCCTGGTTCATTATGGCGAAATTTAATTAAAAATTATCGTGGTTTGAGCAAGGCATTGATACAACCAATGATTGAAACTGCTGGTCTAGACCCACAAAAATCTACAGATGACCTGACTACTTCAGACTGGGAGAAATTATTTCTACTTTGGCAAAAATGGCTGGGAATTTTGGAAAAATTAGACTTTTATCCTAGTTGGACATCTACAGGATATAGTGTAACAGGTTGGGGAGGAATAGAATCTGTTAATACTGTTAATGAATTACTAAATAGCTATTATACTCAACACCTTAATCAGCAAGAGTTTAGTCAACTCCATCATCAAATTAGTCAAAAACTTAATAGTATTACTGCTAAGTTACAGCTAAAGGCTGATACTTTTACAGAGCGTTTAAAACAGTCGGATGGGGCAGAGTTATTGCGATCGCAAGCCGATCTACTTATGGCCAATCTTCAGGAATGGCAACCAGGGATGAAAAATATCTCCCTTGCAGACTTTGAAACGGGAGAAGCTGTGGCTATAAAATTAGACCCGGAAAAAAATGCCGTCCAGAATGCCCAAAGTATTTATAAAAAGCACCAAAAGTTAAAAAGGGCGCGTACAGCAGTTGAGCCACTTTTGGCAGAAGTTCAAGCAGAAATTGATTATTTGGAACAAATAAAAACTTTTTTGTCTCAGTTAGATATTTACCAAAGTCCTGAAGATTTACAGACTTTGCAGGAAATTCGGGATGAGTTGATTCAACAAGGTTATCTTAATGCGCCAGAACATCATCACCAAGATAATAAAAAGGATACAGAATTTTATCGTTACCAAACTCCTAGTGGCTTGGAATTATTAGTAGGTCGTAATAACCGCCAAAATGACATCTTGACTTTTCGAGTGGCAGGAGATTATGATATTTGGTTTCATACTCAAGAAATTCCAGGCAGTCATGTTTTGTTGCGACTGGATGCTGGAGCAATACCTGATGAGGTTGATCTCCAGTTTGTTGCAGATATGAGTGCCTTTTATAGTCGTGCCCGTCAAAGTGAAGTAGTTCCAGTAATTTATACAAAACCTAAGTTTGTTTATAAACCCAAGGGGGCAAAACCTGGCATGGTTGTTTATAAGCAGGAGCAGGTTTTGTGGGGTAAGCCACAAAGTGCGGAAGTCCACATAAACCAGAAGTCAATTACTCTTGATTTTTAAATTTTTTTAATAAATTTCTCAATAGTTTGTTACAATAAGTACAGAAAACAAAGTGAGACCTAATAACCCGCTAAACGCTGCGAACTTGGGAATGCGTAGCCAGAGGTTTATCTCACAGAAATAACAACGGAACATATTTAATACCTAGACCAGTTAGTTTTGCTAAATTGGTCTTTTTTTATTTCTTTAATTATACGACAAAAAAAGCTTTTTGTAACACGAGAGCATCTCTAGAGAAAAAATAGTCTTAATAAAGACCAAAATAGTATCAATTATCTCTCATTAGGAGGTTATTAGTAACGTATGATAAATCATAAATCTTTATACCGAGAATTTTATTGGTAATAACTTATGTTACATAATAGTCCAATCGCACTTAAAGAAGAGAAACAATACAATCATCAAGATTACAGATATATACCAGAACTTAATCTTGAGGCTATAAACCAGGAACTTAGCCAAGCAGATGCTCATACTTTGGTGAAGTGGGGATATGAAACTTTTGGGGAAGGTCTAATTATGACTACCAGTTTTGGTATCCAAGCTGCTGTTATGTTACATCTAGTTACAAGTGTTGTACCTAATATTCCTGTGATCTGGATTGATACAGGATATTTACCAGAAGAAACCTATAAATTTGCTGAAGAGTTGACAGAACGACTTAAACTTAATCTTAAAGTATATCAGTCTCCTATTAGTCCAGCTCGAATGGAAGCTATATATGGCCGACTTTGGGCTGAAAAAGATGTTGATTCCCTCAACCGCTATGACCAAATTCGCAAGGTAGAACCCATGCAACGAGCATTGAAAGAGCTTAGGGCAACTTGTTGGTTAACTGGGTTAAGGGGAGACCAAACTAAGCACCGCCAAGGTTTAGATCGGATTGGTAAACAGTCGGATATATATAAGATTTTACCGATACTTAGTTGGCATTCACGGGATATTTATCAATATTTGACAGCCCACGATTTGCCTTATCATCCATTTTTCGATTTGGGATACACTACTGTGGGAGATTGGCATTCTAGTCGTCCTCTGACTGCTGATGATACAGATGAAAGGGATACTCGCTTTCATGGTCTTAAGCAGGAGTGTGGCCTACATTTACCAGAAACAAAAGCTGAAGCTCAAAGTCTTGATTCTAGTTTATTGTAAGAAGGAAGGCAGAAGGCAGAAGGGAAGAAAAGCAAAATTTTAGGGGTTGTATAAAACCAGGGGAAATAAATTATTAAATGCCGATGTAGATGAATAATGACCCATCTACATCTGCCGTGTGCTTCAGAAAATGAATTTGATGATTGGGTATATAGGAATAGAAGGAAATTTCATTATTTATCCACATCCGGCGTGAGCTTCAGAAAATGAATTTGATGATTGGGTATATAGGAATAGAAGGAAATTTCATT
>NZ_JBNHEQ010000064.1:100915-101006 GCF_050016015.1 Dapis hubbardiae BLCC-M172 | reverse complement strand
CACATCCGGCGTGAGCTTCAGAAAATGAATTTGATGATTGGGTATATAGGAATAGTCAGAAAATTTGATTATCTATCTACATCTGGCGTGT
>NZ_JBNHEQ010000064.1:100746-100815 GCF_050016015.1 Dapis hubbardiae BLCC-M172 | reverse complement strand
ATTGGGTATATAGGAATAGTCAGAAAATTTGATTATCTATCTACATCTGGCGTGTGCTTCAGAAAATGA
>NZ_JBNHEQ010000064.1:59419-100646 GCF_050016015.1 Dapis hubbardiae BLCC-M172 | reverse complement strand
GATTGGGTATAGAGCAATAGTCAGAAAATTTGATTATCTATCTACATCTGGCGTGTGCTTCAGAAAATGAATTTGATGATTGGGTATAGAGCAATAGTCAGAAAATTTGATTATCTATCTACATCTGGCGTGAGCTTCAGAAAATGAATTTGATTATTGGGTATATAGGAATAGTCAGAAAATTTGATTATCTATCTACATCTGGCGTGTGCTTCAGAAAATGAATTTGATGATTGGGTATAGAGCAATAGTCAGAAAATTTGATTATCTATCTACATCTGGCGTGAGCTTCAGAAAATGAATTTGATTATTGGGTATAGAGCAATAGTCAGAAAATTTCATTTGCTATAGCAAGGTTTGAGAATTTTTTTCTAAATCAACCATTTAAAGTGTATTGGTCTACTGCTGGAATAACTGGGTTTGGAGACCAAACCCCTACAACAAAATATCAAACCTATTTAGGATTGCTATAGTCTTAATTCAGTTTAAAGCTTCAGCATGATAACGAATATGATCCTCGATAAAAGATGCAATGAAATAATAGCTATGATCGTAATTTTCTTGCATTCTTAAAGTCAGGGGTAAGCCAACTTTTTCACAGGAATTTTCAAACACTTCTGGGAGTAATTGTTTTTGAGCAAAAAAAGGATCGGCAGTTCCTACATCAATTAAAATCGGACGATTATAACCAGAAATTAAAACTAATTCACTAGCATCATAATCACGCCAATTTTCTTGATTTATACCTAAATAATTGGTAAAAGCTTTTTCACCCCAAGGACAACGCATAGGTGCTGCAATTGGAGCAAAAGCAGAAACAGATTGATATTTTTCAGGATTTTTCAAAGCACAAATTAATGCTCCATGACCTCCCATAGAGTGACCGAAAATACTTTGTTTATCTGGTTGTACTAGAAAATTTTTGGCAATAATTTCTGGTAATTCTTCAACTACATAACTATACATTTGATAATGTTTTTTCCAAGGTTCTGAAGTAGCATTAATATAGAATCCTGCACCTGTACCAAAATCCCAATTATCATCCTCTCCAACAATACCAGTATTACGTGGACTTGTATCTGGTACAACTAAAATTAATCCATATTTATTAGCAAATTGTTGCGCTCCTGCTTTAGCCATAAAATTATCTTCAGTACAAGTTAAACCAGAGAGAAAATACAGAATTGGCAGAGGTTTTAATTTCCCTTGCAGTGGTTGATAAATTGAGAAACGCATCTCAATATTACAGGTGTAAGATAAGTGGAAATAATAGCTAACTGTGCCACCAAAAGATTGATGTTGTTTAACCAGTTTAATTTCTGTAGACATAAGTCATTTCAGTTATCAGTTATCAGTATCTTAAATCTGAATTAGGAAGCAAGAAAATAGGGAATTTATTTTTTATATTCTTGACTAGGGAGACTTGAAATCTTATTTCTTGGTCATAAAACTGCTATAAAATGCTAACTATAGCAATCCTAAATAGGTCTTGACAAATCAAAAAATAGATAAAAAAGTTGAAACTTCCACCAGTTAAGTGTTCCCAGTTGAGTTTTCCCTAAAAAGCACTAAGATTTTTGCCACGAATATGCGGAGGATTGCTATATATTTCAATCCTGTTTTATAGTGGAAATTTTATAGTGGGAAATACTTTTGTATTATTTTTTGTTCCCTGTTCTCAGTGAAGTTGTTCTCTATCCCCCTTTTTTAGATTTACTTTAAAAACAATCTCTCATACTTTTTTGATACAAATCTTATTAAATTATTAACTATTCTGTAATTATCTGCTAAGAGATTGTAGTAATTATTAATTAAATCTCATTTTATGGAGTTAGTGATAATATTATGGGCTTAAATATTGAGGCTGTAAAAAAAGTGAGTATCTCTATCCCCGAATGTGAACATCCTGAACTATTGGAAATTGCTCTGACTCATCCAAATCACATTTATGATGGGACTAATATTATTAAGCCAGAACAAAAACAACGGGTTTTAGAGCATCAAGGTTTGGCCAACTTGGGCTATATAGTTTTTTGTCGAATTGTTAGTAACTATTTATCAGACAATTTTTCTAGTTTAGGTAAAGCAACTCTGACTATTATAGAAAGCGATCTGGTCAGTAGAAAGATGCTTTCTGAATTTGCTAGAGATTTAAAGTTGAGGCAGTTTTCTCTATTGGGAAAAAGTTATAAATGGAAGTATAAAAGTGAGCAAAATAAAATTTTAGCTCAAATTTTTGAAGCTCTAATAGGTGCAATTTATTTGGAGTTTGACCGAGATTTAGAACGGACTAATGATTGGTTAGTTGAACATTGTATTGCCAAAGCAGTTAATCAGATTTTGACTACTGCATTTCAAGATGATTCAGATTTAGAAACGGATTTTCAATTGATAGATTGGATTGAGGTTTTAAAATTACCTTTATTAAATCCCAAGAGTTTATATAGAAAAAATAATCCCTTGCTTGAATGTTAATTAAATTAAATAGGGAGTATGTTCAACAATTAATAATTAATAATTAATAATTACCTCTTCTTATAAATAAGAGGATTAGCTAAAAGGATTTTTTTTCTTTTTTCTCCATTCATGGAGAGGCTTTATCCCTTTATTTGTCAGTCAAAAGAGTATAAGATAAGGAAGTTAGCAAAACTACTTCAGTTATCAAAAAAATATATTTTTAAATGCACTTTGTGGAAGGAAGCAATCTCTATTACTTTGAGATTGCTTCCCTAATTTTGTAATGACAATTGTTTAACCGAATTTCCTATTAAATAAAAGTCAAATCAATCATCAAATTTCAAACTTATTTCAACGCGACCTTTAATCTTAATTTCCTCTAGAATATCCGCAGGAATATTTGTGACTTGTTTGACTTTAGCGCTTACAGTATTCACAAAACTTTTTTCTCCTTTTTGACTGTAAGTTTTAATTTCTATCAAGTCTTTTTCGTTATCAAGAATAAGACTGCTTCCTAAAACAGAATATTCATCTTGCTCAATTCTTGTCTGGATTTTTTCAATATCTTTCTCCAGCAAATCAAAGTTTAAAACTTCCTCTTCAATACTATTAAAGGTATCAGTATCAAGAACATTTTCTTGTACTGCTTGTGATATTTTTTCCTCTGCATTTTTGAGAGTATTCAATAATTTATAAAACTTTTCTGCCAGGTTGTCTTCTTCTGTCATTTTAATCTTATCCATAATTGTCAAGTAAGAATCTTTGATTTGTTTGAGGATAACTTCTAGTTCTTTTTGAACAATCTCCTTGTCTGAAATTTGTTTGAGTTTTAGTTCTCATTTTAAGGAAGTAGCTACCCGAAGTATTAATACTTTTCTTGTCGTTCAAGTTTCTCTCTTATCTCTTCAGGAATATCATAGGAAGAAACTTATTCTTGTTCAGCTAGTATTTTTGTCTTATTTCTCACATAAATTTCAACTCTCTTGTAATAACGTTTGCTTTCCCTAATTAAATAAACAAAAAGATTTTCTGCTTCTGTCATTTTTACCTTATTTATAATTGTAAAGTAATAATTTTTGATTGGTTTTAGGATTACTTATCGTTATTTTTGAGAAGTATCCTTGTCTGAAATTTGCTTTAGTGTCGGTATAAATAAAGCAGAGAAATCGGGTTTATATAAAATGCCCTACTATACTTATATCTGTCTCCCATAAACCAGATTTCTTATAACACTTAGAAGCAAACCGATTTGATATTCAGTTATGATTTTAAGAAGTAGTTCCCCGAAGGATTTGTATCTTTGCTTGTTCGTAAAGTGGCTCTTTCATATCTTCAGGAACATCAAACTCAGGAATTTCTTCTTGTTCATAGAGTATTCCTCTATTTTTGCCTGTACTTTTGTTAATTTTATTTCTCACATAAATTTCAACTCTCTTGTAAAAACGTTTGTTTTCTCTAACTAAATAAACCATAGCTTCAGAAAGTACATCAATAGTCTTATCAATCGAATCTAGTAGATTTTTTGTGACACGGGTTAACCAAGCTTTAATATCATCCCAAAAGTGACCAACAGCAGCACCAAGTAAAAAAGTACCACCTATAATAACTACCCAAGTTATAGGTTCTATCGGCATAATTTATTCCTCCTTTAAATCTGAATTGTTTCCGTTTTCTACCACAACTGCTTCTGCTAAATTAATTTTTTTGTGACGCAGTTTGATAGTTTTATATTTGTCAATTTCTTCATTGATAATTTCTTCATCAATAGCTTTTGCTTTACCAACTAGCAATTTTAATCCGAGTTTAATTGTGATGTTTCTAATATCTCCACCACATAATCCTTCACTAATTTCAGCCGCTCTTTTATAAGTGATATTTCTAGGAACTTTTTCAGATATATGAAATTGCCAAAGTTGAGTTCTCATTTCTATATCTGGTACGGGAAACTCAACGTTAAAAATGATTCTCCTTAAAAAAGCCTCATCATAATTTTCAAATAAGTTTGTGGCAAATATGATTACGCCATTAAACTTATCCATTAATGTTAATAAAGTGCTTTTGGCAGAGTTCACACCATAATCTGCTGCTTGAGATAAGTTGGAAATTCTCTTACTTAATACTGCATCAGCTTCATCAAAAAATAATACACTCTGATTTTCTTCAGCTACTTGGAAAACTTTTGATAAATTCTTAGATGTACCACCTACTAATTCAGATTCTAATTCTCCATAATTAACTTTGATAATCTTAGTTCCTAATTTTTGGGCAATGGCTTCAGCAGTAATACTTTTTCCCGTTCCTGGTAATCCAAAAAAGTTTATGCTTAAACCATTACCTGTTTTGAGAAAACGATTAAATTCCCATTCAAGTAACAATTTTTCCCTATTTTTTACATAAGCAATCATTTCTTGAATTTGCTCAATTGTAGTTTTTGACAAGGCTATTTCATCTAACGTCCATTTGGGTGTTTCGAGTAAACTACTTACTTCATCTTTGGCATTAGAATTTTTTTTCTCCTTGACTATTTCAAATTTCATAGTTTGATGTTCCGTTGGCTTTGTTTTGCCATTGCTGGAAATTTTTTTATGCCAGCAAATAATTCTATCCTAAGAAAAAATTACCTTTAGTTACAGTATGAAAAGTATGAACTTTACACATTCTATATAAAGTAGGAAAATTACGAAAAGCATGGTACTTTTAAAACAAATGTAGTTTTGAGGCAAGAAAAGTTCGTTCTGCTCAAACTATATCCCTAAAATTTAAAATCTTTTATCTGAAAGGGATTTAGCAATTTAGGTAAATGGTTCATTAGAACCGGATTTAATATTAATTGATTTATGAATAGTACGAAAGTCTTAGAATTAGTAGATGATTTAATCTTTGCTAAAACAGAAAAACACTTAGATGATTTACAAAAAAATGTATTAAAAGGTACTTTAGAAGGTAAAACCTATCCAGACATTGCTAAAGATAGTGGTTTTAGTGAAAGTCATGTCAAAAATGTCGGACAAGAATTATGGAATCTTCTCTCATTAGTCTTAGGTGAAAAAGTTAAGAAGGCTAATTTTAAAGGTGTATTTGAAAAGATAAAAAGCCATAATTTTTCACAGCTTGACTCAAGAGGTTGTAAAAATAATCCGACAATTAATAATGTTACTATTTTTCCAGATAGAGAGCGATATTGCTCCGCAACGCTGAGGCGATCGCCTACTTCTTCAGAAAATTATCAAGATACTAAAAATCAAGCACAACTATATTTAGCTGAAGCACCCAAAGATTTCAACTGCTACGATCGCTCTTCCGAACTAACAACTTTGTCAAACTGGATATTAAAAGATTCATCTCGCCTCATAGCACTTTTAGGAATTAGTGGAATAGGCAAAACAAGCCTAACACTCCAATTAATTAAACAAATCCAAACTAATTTTAATTACATCATTTATCGGAGTCTGCGCTTTTCTCCATCACTCAATACAACTCTTGCCAAATTGTTAGAAATATTTCCCGAAAAAACAGATATATCCCAAAATATTGAAACTCAAATTTCCCAATTGCTCGACTACCTACGTCAATATCGGTGTTTGATTATTCTTGATGACCTGCAAATGCTTTTTTGTAGTGGAAAAATTGCAGGTAAATATCAAACTGAATCTGAAAATTACCAAATATTTTTTCAGCTTATTGCCGAAATGAACCATCAAAGTTGCTTGATATTAAATAGTAGAGAAAAACCTATAGAAATAGCTCAACTAGAAACCAAAAATAATTGTGTACGAACCCTGATTTTAGGTAACTTAGGATTAGCAGGAAAACAAATTCTGGAAAACTATAAATTATCAGACGAAGAAACTTGGGAAAATTTAATTAACATCTATCAAGGCAACCCTCGCTGGATAGAATTTACTGCTACTATGATTCAAGAATTTTTTCACAGTAGTGTTGCCGAATTTTTGCAATGGGAAAAAGTAATTTTAAGTGAATCTCTAGTCGCAGAATTAGATAAAAATTTTCAACGAACAACTCAGAATGAGCAAACAATAATAATTTAACTTGCTCAAGAAAACCAACCAGTTACTTTGCATCAAATAGACAAAATTTTGGAGTTATCAACATCAGACTTATGGAATGCCATACAATCACTAAAAAGACGATTATTATTAGATATCAGACAAGAAGATCGGACTACTTATTTTAGTTTAAATCCAGTCTGGAAACAGTATCTTCTTATTAATGGATAATGGATAATGGATAATGAATAATGGATAATTACCTCTTTAACAATTGATAATGAAAAATGGATAATGGGGTGCATCTCAATTAAGCGATAAGTAATTAAGCTCAAGAAGTTTCAATAATGGATAATTGATAATGGATAATTGATAATTACCTTTCCCTAAAAAGAAGAGGATTGAATAAAAGGAAAATTTTTTCTTGTTTCTCCTTAAAAGGAGAGGCTTTATACCTTTATTTTTCGGCAAATACTCAAATCTAGCAATCCTAAATAATACCAATCACCAAAAGTAATGCTATACCTCAGCCAGACTTCAACAGTCAATAGCTATTAAGATTAAAAGTTTTTTTTGACAATTATTAGTCGGTTAATATAGATTTTTCTGCTTTTCCTATCCCTGCACCTCCCACACTTCCAACACTTACCCACCCAATCAAAGATAGCATTCTTTTTGAGAAATGGTATAAGTTGTAAAATTTTATGGTAGGGGTTTGGTCTCCAAATTGAGCCTGAAAATCGGATTAATATGACCAAACCCTTAAACTTTTTCCTTCTTCCTTCTTCCTTCTTCCTTCTTCCTTCCTTAAAAAGTTACAACACTACGAATAGACTTACCTTCGTGCATTAAATCAAAAGCTTCATTAATTCTTTCCAATGGCATAACATTAGTAATCAAATCGTCAATATTAATCTTCCCTTCCATGTACCAATCAACAATTTTCGGAACATCTGTACGACCTTTTGCTCCTCCAAAAGCTGTACCTTTCCATACTCTTCCTGTTACTAACTGAAACGGACGAGTGCTAATTTATTGCCCTGCACCTGCCACACCAATAATAACACTAACACCCCAACCTTTATGACAACATTCCAAAGCTTGACGCATGACATTAACATTACCAATACATTCAAAAGTATAGTCAGCACCTCCCTTTGTTAAATCTACTAAATAAGGAACTAAATCTCCTTCTACTTCCTTGGGATTAACAAAATATGTCATGCCAAATTTTTTCGCTAATTCTTGTTTTGCCGGATTAATATCAACTCCAACAATCATATCAGCACCTACCATTTTTGCACCTTGAATTACATTTAAACCAATACCTCCTAAACCAAATACAATTACTTTTGCTCCTACCTCTACTTTTGCCGTATTAATAACAGCTCCAATGCCAGTTGTAACGCCACAACCTATATAACAAACCTTGTCAAAAGGAGCATCTTCGCGAATTTTTGCTAAAGAAATTTCAGGCAATACAGTATAGTTAGCAAAGGTAGAAGTTCCCATATAATGATGTATCATTTCACCATTTAATGAGAATCTACTTGTACCATTTGGCATTAAACCACGACCTTGAGTAGTTCTAATTGCTTGACATAAGTTGGTTTTCATGCTGAGACAATACTCGCATTGACGGCATTCTGGAACGTAGAGAGGGATAACGTGGTCTCCTGGTTTGAGACTGGTGACACCAGGTCCAACTTCCACAACAACCCCTGCTCCTTCATGGCCTAAAATGCTAGGAAATAAGCCTTCAGGGTCAGCACCAGAAAGAGTATAAGCATCGGTATGGCAAATTCCGGTTGCTTGAATTTATACTATTACTTCTCCAGCTTTGGGACCTTCTAAATTAACAGTTTCTATAGTTAATGGTTTTCCTGCTTCAAAAGCTACTGCTGCTTTAATTTCCATTTTGGGATGCTCCTATAATTGACATTATTAAAAGAATTAGTGGTAATAGTTTATGTCAATAATGAATAATAAATAATTAACAATTAATAATTACCGAATAATTAAGGTTTAAAGCCTTGTATTTCAAGAGAAACAATGAATTTATTTTCCTTTTCTTCAATCCAATCCGTTTTAGGGAGAGGTAATTATCAATTATCAATTATTGAACTCTTTTTGTAAATAAAAAGATGGGTTGCTTTTTCCAACTTATCTAAAATTATATATAATGATAGGTTTCCCAGTTAGCAATTAATATTATTTGTAAGGTAGATGTTATATATTTTATAATATAATCAGGATTTACGCAGACAAACTCAGAAACCAGGTTGATTTCTTCCTGTTAGCCAATCCTCTTCTTTAATCAGAAGAGGTAATTATTAATTGTTAATTATCAATTATTAAACTCTTTTTGTAAATAAAAAGAGCGATCGCTTTTTCCAACTTATCTAAAATTATATATAATAATAAGTTTGCCAGTTAGTAATTAATATTATTTGTAAGGTAGATGTTATATATTTTATAATACGATCAGGAGTTACGCAGACAAACTCAGAAACCAGGTTGATTTCTTCCTGTTAGCCAATCCTCTTCTTTAATCAGAAGAGGTAGTTATTAATTATTAATTGTTAATTATTAATTATTGAAAAATGCCTTACAGTAAATTTAAATTAGATGAACTACTAACAAATTTTAATCTAAATTTAGTCGAATTCCAGGGTTAATTCAACAATTTTCCTGAAGTTTTACCTAGTAAAATATTACAATAACTTTTCCAAGACTATGTACCTTTAGCAGTTGCTATTGGTTCATAAAAAGCACGTTCTGAGTTAATTGTTGCACCAATTTTAGTAGAGGTAAAGAAACAACTAAATAATCAAATTAGCATTTTTTCAGGAATAGAATTTAACGTTAATCCTGACCAAGGTTTAAATGGTTTTTGTGATTTTATTATTAGTTATTCTACGAGAAAAGTTGTTATTGAAGCACCAGTTATTGCCTTAGTAGAGGCAAAAAACGATAATCTGAAATCTGGTTTTTCTCAATGTATTGCAGAGATGCTAGCTGCTCAAATTTTTAATCAAAGAAAAGGCAACAATATTAATAAAAATTATGGTGTTGTGACAACAGGAACAGTTTGGCAATTTTTAGAGCTAGAGTCTCAAACTATAACTGTAGATTTGGAGGAATATTCTATCAATAATTTATCGAAAATTTTCGGTATTTTAATTAGTTTACTTAAAGTATAGTAGTGTAACGCACCGAAATATTTACAGCCATTTTCAGGTTAATAAACCACATAAAAAAATGATAATCCTGTAGGGACGTTCCATGGAACGTCCCTACATTGTGGTCTACTTAAGTGAAAAGCGCTGTAAGATAGTAATATTTGTAATAGACAATGTTTTATACCATTTTCATAAAATATTCCTACAGTGACAGAACAAGTAAAAGGAGATAAGAAACGCCGGAACTAGGAAAGATAAATAGATAAAAAATGGAGGAAAAAACTTTAATTTTGACAATTAATGCAAGCCATAAAGTATTAAACTGTAGAAATAAATCACAAATTGGAATGTAACAGCCTTTTTTGAATTTAGTCTTACATTTCATTAACAACTCTACTAGACTTGATAACTAGGACTTGCTGATTAAATATAAAAGGATTGACAGATAAAATTTTTAGCCTTTTTAAGTCTGCAAAAAGTACCTGGTTTTCATTTCTTCATGGTCAAAAATTTAGCATTTCTGGTAATAATTGGGCAAAAAAATTACTTCCCTACTCCTCTACTCCCCCGCTCCCCTACTCCTTAAAAAAGACGTAAGCATTCAGCCTTCAGCTATGAGCTATAAGTTATACCAATTCCCATGCATTATTACTATACTTGGGCGATACTTCAGTTATTAACTAATCAGCAAAATCATAATCATTTTTTTGCTGATTTGAGCTAGTTTAATGTTAATTATTCTTATGTTTGCTTCTCCCCCACTCCCCTCCTCCCCTACTCCCTCACTCAACAAAATGTAGAAAATTTTTGAGAAATGGTATTATTAACTCATTATCTTGGAAGCAGAAATTAGTCCTCAAGGAGAACTAAAAGTTACTACTAAAGTATACTCATTTAACCCGAGAAGGAATTATTCATTATTTGCTGAGTGCTGACTGCTAATAGCTGTTTGCGCAGCATTCCGCAGGAAATGCTTACAAAAAGACTTTTTCAGCATACCCTAACTATGAGGCGTAGATCACCTCTAAACAGGTTTTTCTGTTACAGTTAGGATTAGTATATTTATTGTAGAAATAATCGAATATTATGAAAATAGCAATTGCTCAACTTAATCCTATTATTGGTGATATTTATGGCAATGCCAAATTAATTTTAGAAGCAGCACAAAAAGCACAAAGTTTAGATGCTAAATTGATAATAACTCCAGAATTATCATTAATAGGTTATCCGCCACGAGATTTATTAATTTATCCTAGTTTAATAGAAGCTGCTGCTGTAGAATTAGAAAGTTTAGCTAAAGTTTTACCATCAGAAATAGCTGTTTTAGTGGGAACTGTAACTTTTAATTCTCAAGCTGCTGAAAAAGGAGAAAAATCTTTATTTAATAGTGCAGCTTTATTAAGCAATGGAAAAGTCAAACAAATATTTCATAAACGACTTTTACCTACTTATGATGTCTTTGATGAAGACCGATATTTTGAACCGGGCAAAAGTAGCGATTTTTTCACATTAGAAATTTCTCCTGAAATATCAGAAACTTCGGCTAAAGTTGGTGTGACTATTTGCGAAGATTTGTGGAATGATGCAGAATTTTGGGGAAAGCGAAATTATACTTGTGACCCGATGAAAGAATTAGCCGAACAACAGGTTGATTTTGTGATTAATATGTCAGCTTCTCCTTACCGAGTTGGGAAACAAAAATTGCGAGAGGCTATGTTAGAACATAGTACGAATCGTTATCAAATACCAATTATTTATGTTAATCAAGTTGGTGGGAATGATGATTTGATTTTTGATGGTTGTAGTGTAGTTTTTAATAGTGCTGGAAAAGTGATTTATCGCGCTAAACCTTTTGAGACAAGTTTAGCAGTTGTAGAATTTAATTCGGCAAAAAAAGATTTAACTTCAGAAAATTTTGAAAGTAAAAATTTGCTAGAAAGCAAGGATGAAGAAATTTGGTCTGCTTTGGTGTTAGGGGTAAAAGATTATTTGCGGAAGTGTGGTTTTTCTAAAGTTGTTCTAGGTTTAAGTGGGGGAATAGATTCTGCTTTAGTCGCAGCGATCGCTACTGCTGCATTAGGAAAAGAAAATGTTTTTACTATTTTGATGCCTTCTCCCTACAGTTCAGAACATTCTGTGAAAGATGCTTTGGAATTAGCAGAAAATTTGGGTATTGCTAAACAAGTTATATCTATTGGGGATTTAATGAAAGGTTATGACAATAGTTTAGGAGGTTTATTTACAGGTACAAATTTTGGCATTGCTGAAGAGAATATTCAATCTCGGATTCGGGGAAATTTATTAATGGCTATTTCTAATAAGTTTGGTCATTTACTTTTATCTACTGGCAATAAGTCAGAAATGGCGGTTGGTTATTGTACTCTTTATGGTGATATGAATGGTGGATTAGCTGTAATTTCTGATGTTCCTAAAACTCGCGTTTATTCCTTGTGTCGGTGGTTGAATCAACAGGCATTTAATGGTAATCAAAAATTCTATGGAGCTGAAAATTTACTAATTCCTGAAAAGCAAAATATTATTCCCGAAAATATTCTGACTAAAGCTCCAAGTGCTGAGTTAAAAGAAGACCAAAAAGACCAAGATTCTTTACCTGATTATGAAATATTAGATGATATTTTATTCCGCTTAGTAGAAAACTGCGAATCCTTAGCAGAAATTATTGCAGCAGGACATGATTCAGAGGTAGTAAATAAGGTAGTGAAATTAGTTATGCGGGCAGAATTTAAACGTAGACAAGCACCTCCTGGTTTGAAAATTAGCGAGCGAGCTTTTGGTACAGGTTGGCGGATGCCTATTGCTAAAAAATTAGTGATGAATAATAAATCATAGCAAATTGATAAATGTTTGCTAAAAATAGTTAGGCTACTTCTGGGAAGTCAGGACTCAGAATAAAAGAAGAAAGTAGGGGCGGGTTTTATCAACAACATTGATATTAACTGATAGGTAAAATAAATCCGCCCCCAACAACCAGAGGGAAACTTGTAGGGGCGGGTTCTACCAACAACATTGATATTAACCGATAAGTTAAATAACCGCCCCCAAAACCATTGCGCAGTAGGGGCGGGTTCTACCAACAACATTGATATTAACCGATAAGTTAAATAAACCCGCCCCAACCCACCCCGAAATTGGTGCGAATGATAATGGGGCGGTTTAGTTGACATAATTACTCCTCTCAAAGCTTTCGATGAAACCCGCCCCTACAATATTTCTGACTCCTTGAATTAAACCCGCTCCTACTGTTATTCTTGCTGTGGGGGGGCGGGTTTAGTTGACATAATTACTCCTCTCAAAGCTTTCGATGAAACCCGCCGCTACAAACTTAATTCTGTGGGGGGCGGGTTTAGTTGACATAATTGCTACTTTCAAAGCTTTCGATGAAACCCGCCCCTACAAACTTAATTCTGTGGGGGGCGGGTTTAGTTGACATAATTGCTACTTTCAAAGCTTTCGATGAAACCCGCCCCTACAATATTTCTGACTCCTGACTCCTCTTACTTACAAATCTACTCCAACCAACCACCCCAAGGACTAACTTCAAGTACACCTGTTGGTGTCATTATTACCCGGAATACTCCAAAAGACTTTTTCTGACTCGTAACTTCAGAATTAGCGCTACTTAACAATTTCGGTAAAGGTGTTTGTTGAACATAATCTCTAGCTGGTTGGTTCATAGGTTCTAAACTGACAATGACACCATCAACATCAACTCTCATCTGAAAAACTAAATCCTCATACCAAGTAGGAGTTTGTTGCCAACTTTGGTCAATTTTGTCATATAACTTTTGGTTTAACTCCTCTAACCTAGCTGTATCACTAATTTCTGAGATTGCAACTATATCAGCTTCTTTCTTAACAACAGAAGTGGGAACTATCTCAGTAACCTCTGCTTCTTTCTTGACAACCGATGGAAGAGCAACATTCTCTGAAATGTGTTTCCTATTCAAACTAGATACAGGCCACAATTTAATAGTACCATCAGCACTACCACTAGCAAGACTTTGACCATTGGGGTTAAACTTTAAAGACCAAACAGCTTTAGAATGATCTGTCAATGTTTCCAGTAACTCTTCTGTCTCTACCTCCCACAGATGAATTTTTCTGTCGTAACTACTACTAGCAAGAGTTCTGCTATCAGGACTAAAAGCAACAGATAAAACTGCTTTGTCATGTCCTTCTAAAGTCGATAAAAGTTGACCTTTTTCTATTTGCCATAACCTAACTTTTTGGTCTTGACTACCACTAGCAAGCATTTTACCATCAGGACTAAAAGCGATCGCCCAAATTGTGTTTTTATGTGCTGCAAAGGAGTGGAGTTTTTTACCTGTATTCAATTGCCAGGTTTTGATTTGACCTTTTTTACAGGCGCTAGCAAGCATTTTGCCATCAGGACTAAAAGCTAGAGCAGTTATAGGTTCTGGATGTTGAATGCTCATCTTAACAGAGCCAGTTTTGAGATTCCATAGCTTAATCATGCCATTATAACTACCACTTGCCAAAGTCTGACTATCAGCACTCATTGCTATAGCTTTCACATCATCGGTATGACCTTCAAGAGTCTGGATGAGGGTTCCATTTGTAAGATCCCAAAGTTTAATGCGGTTATCCCAACTACCACTAGCAAGAATTTTGCCATCCTGACTCATAACAAGAGATTCGATCGCATCTGCATGAGCATTTATAGTACGAAGTAATTTACCGTTAGTTAAATTCCAAACTTTAATTTTACCATCATAGCTACTGCTTGCTAGAGTTTTGCCGTCAGCACTGATGGCAACTGCATATACCCATGCTTGATGTCCGGAAAGAGTCAGGGAAGGTAAAGTTTTTTGTTCTGATGTCCGAATATAGTTATTAGTTGATGTTGATAGCGATCGCCACGACCATATTCCGCTAATAGTTGCTAAAGTCGCTGCTGCTATAACTGTAGAATATTTCCAATGTTTAGGTTGAGCGAGCATAAATTTTAATCCTGTTATTAATTATTAGTTATTAGAAAAATTTCTGATGACTTTTTACTCTTAATTTAATTTGCACCCTTTAGTTTTTACTAATCAAAAAAATCAGATTACTGTTTACCAAAAAATTAAGGGATAAAGCCTCTCCATTCATGGATAGGACTTACGCAGTACAATGTATTTTCGTCATTGCGTTTAGCGACAGCTTTGCGATAGCAACCCATAGGGTTTGTGGAGCAGTCCGGAACGGATAGCAATCTCAAATCCTAGTTTTTCATACCTTATGTGTAAGTCCTGATGAAGAAAAAAGAAAATAAATTCCTTGAGTGCTAATCCTTGTATTACAGAAGAGGTAATTATTAATTATTAATTGTTAATTATTAATTATTGATGTACCCTTAATTTTTGCCAATTTCTTTCTGCGTTCTATCAATCTTCTGGCAATAAATAAAACTGTTATACCTGTGATTCCTAACATTGCTAATGGAGTAAGATAGCTCCAATGACCCCACATTTTATCTATAACGTGCCAGACTAAGAGAAACATTGCTAAATAAGTCAGTTCATGTAATTTCTTCCAATTTTTCTTCATTTTTTTGATACTCCAATCATTAGAAGTGATTGTTAGTAGTGTAAAAATAATGAAAGTTACGACTCCTTGTACATATATCCAATATGTTTGGATATCAAAAAAATCAAAGTTTCTCTTGAGAACTAGCAAAACTCCATGAAGAAGGGCAAAAACAAAGGCAATAATACCTACTTGACGACGATATTTCAGTAATAATTTAGGAAGTTCGGTCTTTTTTGTGCTGGGAAAAACAATCCTTAAAGTTGTGGGTAGTAGGGTAATTACATAGCATACTAATGCGAGTAAACCTAAGTAGTTTGCAAGTGGTGCTGTATCCAAAATTTTTTCTCCTTTAGTTACTAAATTTTATTTAACCAATGATTTTTTATCAGTCATATAACTACTTGCAGTAGTTATTTTTATCTAATGAATCTATGCTCAAGTTAACATTATTTTTTATGACTTAAATCAGTGGAATTACTATGCTCAATTATTACGTCTAATCTAGAAGATATTACTGGAAATTTTTGGGGGAGAAATCGCGATTTTTGATGCTAGTAATTGATGACTAAATTCAATCATCAAAAGCAACTACTAGCAGTGTAAATATTCTGAAACTTATTACCTTTTGTATATATATCCCAAATATGGAAGCTTTATTCCGGATAATTACTTAGAAGAAAATTAGAGAGATAAATAATCTCTAAGTTTAATTCAGGATACTTAGACATTCTGTTTATTTTGTTATTAGCTGAAGTAACACGGTTGTGTAAGTTGTAATTTCAGAGTAATTACATAGAAGTAGGGATATTTATCAGTAAATACTTTTTATTGTCTGGAAATAAACTGAAAAATTACTACTTGTTTACTACTATCAAATTGGTTTGAGGTGTACCTATAAATTTGCGCCATTAGCCTAACTCCTGATAATTTTCAGCTAAGAGTTTGTTTTGTTGTCTAAGCTGATATATTTCTGAGTTTTCAGAGGTTATGCAATTTGTCAAACTTCCAGCAAATAATTTTAATATTGGCTATGGTTACCAATGGATAATTGATAATTGCGGAAAGCGTTCCTCAAAGCTTTCCTGACGGAATGCTACGCAAACATTTCGCGTAGCGTTTTCCTTCGGAATACTCCGCTTTCCATGTCGGCGACAGCCGAAAACCAAAATGATTATCCATTATCAATTGTTAAAGAGGTAATTATCCATTATTCATTATTCATTATCAATTAATGAAACAGCAGTGTTGGTTAATTGTAGAGTTTGTTTTGTTGTCTAAACTAATATATTTCTGAGTTTTCAGAGGTTATGCAATTTGTCAAACTCGCAGCCAATAATTTTAATCAAGGCTATACTGACACAGATTAGAGTTGGTTCATCATTTTAGAGTTTATTTCGTTATCTAAACTGATATATTTCTGAGTTTTCAAAGGTTATGCAGATTTTAAAATTTGCAGCCAATAATTTTAATCAAGGCTAAGTAAGTACCTGTGCAAAATTAATTTAATATTTCACTAAGTTGGGAGTAGGGAGTAGGTATTAGAGAATAGGGAAAAAATTTACTTGTATATTTGAGCAGTAGGTCTAAAAATGATTTATCCTACCTACTTAAACTAGCTATCAAATATACTATTAATTTTGCTTGACTAATTATATTTACATAGCAGTTTTGGTTTATCTGGAAAAATAATCTAGGTTCTTTTATCTCCATAAATACCAAGCAACTATTTGACATCTTCACAGGTTAAAATACCCTGAATTCTATAGTTTATCTACCACAAATGGGATATTCTGTAAGCCTATCAACACACTCCTACACTCCTTGAGCAGATATTAATTTAGCTGGTGTAGCTCTTACCATTTTTTTAGGGTTTTCCGAGTCATTTTACTCTGTCGGTATTCGAGCAATAAATCACTGCTTTGTTTTTAACTGTCTGCTTGCTTTTCCAGCGGAATGCTACCCAAATAGCTGTCGAGCAAAAATCTCATTCCTGTTTCCTGTCTATCAGAATTTCACTGCACCAGCCGTTATGTTGTGGCGACAAACCTTATTTTTACTCCTTATTTATAGCAACAATTATAGCATACTTTTACTGCGGGTTACAACCTGCGAGTCATGATTCAACCAGGGAATTAACCCATCTTTTTTTATGGGTAGTGGTGTACAAGTAGTGATTTTTGAAAAAAACAACTAGACCAGGAAAGACTTTCTTTAAAAGGAGGAATTTTGCAGTATTTTCTGTTCCCTGTTCCCTGTTAAGTGTTCCCTGTTTCCTACTATATGTTCCCTACTCCCACAATAAATCACTACATCTACAGAACTACTTTTTTATATTTATTTATGTGGCGATCGCCCAGCTTTGATTTTATTACATAATATTTAGTTATATCACAAAATATTAAATGAGTAAAAAATGGTAGAATTGAGGATAAATTTGATAAATATTTGTTACAAATGAGTGTCTAAAAGCCTCCATTAGAAATATTTGGCCTTTGCTTTAATTTTACTAAATGGTATAATATATTTTTATTAATTATTATAGAATTATTTGAGAAAGAAAAAAATATGTTCAGGAAACAATTAATTGGAATTATCAGTCTAATACTAACAACATTTTTTACAGTTCCTGCTAGGGCTGAAACAGTTATGGAAAAAGTAGCCAGAACAGGAGTTTTGACTATCAGTACCAGAAGTGATTTAATTCCCTATTCCTACATTAACGAAGCAGGAGAATTAGTCGGATATTCAATAGATTTACTGAATCTTGTTCAAGAAGAACTAGAACAACGACTTGGTAAAGATATTATTATTCAAGTTGTAATAGAAGAAAAAATTTCAGAACGAATTCCTAAACTTAGAAGTGGAGAATTTGATATTGCCTGTGATACAGCATTTACTTGGGAAAGAGATAGATTTGTAGATTTTTCTACTAGCTATGCTGTTTCAGGTATCCGTTTATTAGTAAATTCTGAAAGTAATTTGGCATCTCCAGAATCTTTAGCTAACAAACGCATTGGTACAGCTCCAAATAATCCTGGAGCAGTAACAATAAAAACAATTCAACCCCAAGCTAATTTAGTAAGTGTTAACAGTGTTGAAGAAGGATTAAATGCTTTAGAAGAAGGGAAAGTTGATGCTCTAGCAGGAGATACTGTTATTCTTTATGCAATTAGAGAAGAACTCGGTAAAGATTCTTATAAACTTGTACCAGAACAACCTTATGCAAGATACGGAATGGGTTGTATGGTTGCTGAAAATAATTCTACTTTCCTGAATCTAGTTAATTATTCAATCATCAAAATGATGCAAGGCTACCTAGTAGGAGAAAATCGTTTTGAAGAAATGGTTAATCAGTGGTTTGGTCCGGAAGGAATCATCAATATAGACCCTACAATTATCCGTAACTTTTTCCAAAATGTTCTGATTACTAAAGAACAAGTTCCTCTTGATCAAACTGATTCTCAAGCTATTATTAAATAATTAATAATTAATAATTAACAATTAATAATTAATAATTCCCTCTTCTTATAAATGAATAGGATTGGCTCAAAAGAATTTTTTTTCTTTTTTCTACATGAATGGAGAGGCTTTATACCTTGGTTTTTCGGTAAATAATTCCGTAAGCATTTCCTGCGGAATGCTGCGCAAACAGCTATTAGCTAACAGCTAGCCTCCTAGGTCCGAACTTCGTTAACAGCTTTTTAATCAATAAAGCAAACATTTGCTGAATTTCTACTATACTACTATATTTTTCACTACTAGAATTGAAGCACAATAGCAACTAGCTTTAGTTATCAATTCTAATTGTCATGAAGCTATTAGCTGATTGCTGACCGCTGACTGCTGAATGCTTACATAATTCCATTTTAATTTCAGGAGAAAACTTAGTGCAACTTTATACAAAAAGTAGTTGGGTAGGATTTTTATTAGCTTTATCAACCCTGAATATTCCTACAGCTAATGCCACAGAAAATATTCCACTTCAGCCAACAGTTGAAAATCGCATAAATAGAATTACCACAACTCTTAAACAAAAAGAAGAACAACTGCAAAATTCATCAGATGTAGAACTAGACTCTATAGCATTAGGTTGGGGAGATAGTAGAAATCGAAATTGGGTTAATACTCCTAGAGGTCGAGGTTGGGGTGATGCTAAAAATCGAAATTGGGTTAATGGTAATCGTGTTAATTGGAAAGATGGTCACGGCGGTAGTTTTACTAATGTAAATCCTTGGCGCAATAGTTGGAGCGATCTGGGTGGTTTTTACAATTATCCTGGTGGCTTTAATAACTCTCGTCCCGGTGGAACTTGGAGTAATCGCAACAATTTTTCCAATTTTCGTAGATGACAATTAAATTTAGTTTTTACAGGAAAAAATGTAATGAAAATTTCTACAAAAAGTAGTTGGGTAGGGTTTTTACTTGCTTTATCAACACTAAATATTCCCATAGCTAATGCCACAGAAAATATCCCACTTCAACCAACAGTTGAAAATCGGCTCAATAGAATTACAGCAGCTATTAAACAAAAAGAAGAACAACTTCAAAATTCGTCCGATGTCGAACCAGATAGAATAGCAGTTGGTTGGAGCGATCGTAAAGGTGGAAGTTGGGTTAATGCTAGGGGTCGTAGAGGTTGGGGTGATGGTAAAAATAGAGGTTGGGTTAATGGTAATCGTGGTGGTTGGAAAGATGGTAAAGGAGGTAGTTTTGCTAATGTAAATCCCTGGCGTAATGGTTGGGGTGATGGAGGTGGTTTTGTTAACCGTCGATAATAATTTAGATGTAGTTTTTAGGCAAAATATTAGGCAAAATTTACAGAAAAATAAATATGATAAAATTTTCTACAAAAACTAGTTGGGTAGGTTTTTTATTAGCTTTATCAACACTTAACGTTCCTATAGTTAATGCCACAGAAAATTACCAACTTCAACCAACAGTTGAAAATCGTTTAAATAGAATTACACAAACAATTAGACAAAAAGAAGAACAACTTCAAGAAACATCAAATATTGAACCATATCGCCTTGCCATAGGTTGGCGTGATGGTAAAAAAGGTAGAGGTTGGGTTAATGTTAGAGGTCGTCGAGGTTGGGGAAATGGTCGTCGTGGTGGGTGGCTTAATGGTCGTCGTGGTGGTTGGGGTGATGGTAAAGGAGGTAGTTTTGTCAATGTAAACCCCTGGCGCAATGGTTGGGGTGATGGTGGTGGCTTTTATAATCGTCGTCGATGATTATATAGCAATTTAGCACTCAGCTATAAGCTGTCAGCTTTTTTGATTTTTATCCTAATATTTTAAGGTTATAGAATCAATGTTTTAGCCAAAAGATGACAGGAGGTAGCAGTTCAATAATGGATAATTAATAATGGATAATTGATAATTAATAATTACCTCTCCCTAAAAGGAAGAGGATTGAATAAAAGGAAAATAAATTCATTGTTTCTACTTGCTTATGAGAGGCTTTAAACCTTAATTATTAGTTCAATAATTGATAATTAATTCTCCCTAAAAGGAAAATAAATTCATTGTTTCTCCTTTAAAGTTTAAACCTTGATTTTTCGGCAAAACAAAAGTTTATCCAAAGTTTTTGCTAGAAGAAAAAATAACAATTTAGTTAATGTAGTGAATTAAATATAGAAAACCTGTAAGCATTCAGCAGTCAGCTATTTATTTTAGTTTTAGATCAAAGCTTTAGCTTTACTAATTGAAGTAAATTAAATCTTACTATAAAAGCCAACTTTAAAGGCTATATTCATCTAGAGCAAGTTCTTAAGATTTGGATATTATTGTTGATAGCTGACGGCTAATATAGCAATCCTAAATAGGTTGTAAGATTTTATCGTAGGGGTTTGGTCTCCAAACCCTAGCATAAATGGGATTTGGAAACCAAACCCCTACAGCTTTCTCTCACAAATCACTTAGGATTACTATAGCTGAATGCTTACGAAAACCTGATAATTATTTCTCCTAATTTCAATAATTCTGATTTTAATTTAGTTAGTAAAAAATATGAACACCATTCAATGTAATCCTACTAATACAGAACTTACTCCCGATATTGACTACTGCAAATTTGGTCCGATTTCTTTAGTTGTAATTCAACCTACCTCTTTCTGCAATCTTGACTGTGATTATTGTTATCTTCCCCATCGTCAACTCAAAAATAGATTACCCCTAGATTTAATCGAACCAATTTTTCAAAGAATTTACACCAGTAATTTTTTAGGTTGTGATTTTACAGTTTGTTGGCACGCTGGAGAACCTCTAGCTGTACCAATTTCCTTTTATGAATCTGCCTTTGAAATTATCAATCAAGCAGACAAAAAATATAATACTCAACCTTGCCAAACATGGCATTCTTTTCAAACTAATGCTACATTAATTAATCAGACTTGGTGTGATTTTTTTAAACAACATCCTGTTCATGTTGGAGTTAGTATAGACGGACCAGATTTCATCCATAATATTCATCGTAAAACTCGTACAGGTTTAGGTAGTCATGCCAGCACAATGCGCGGTATTTCTTATTTACAAAAAAATGAGATTGATTTGAGTGTAATTGCCGTTATTACAGAAAATTCATTAGATTATCCTGATGAAATATTTAACTTTTTTTGGGAAAATGGCATTACTGATGTTGGATTTAATATGGAAGAAACAGAAGGAGTTCATCAGTCTTCATCTTTAGATAAATTAGGCATAGAAAAACGCTACCGAGATTTTATTAAAAGATTTTGGGATTTGACAGCTAAAACAGAAGGTGAATTTAAAGTTCGTGAATTTGAGTCAATTTGTAATTTAATTTATGATGATGAGCGGCTAGAAAATACTGACATGAATAAACCTTTTGTAATTGTCAGTATTGATAATCAAGGAAATTTTTCTACCTTCGACCCAGAATTATTATCTGTAAAAACAGAACGTTATGGAGACTTTATTTTAGGTAACGTTTTGCAAGATACATTTGAGTCAGTTATCCACACAGAAAAATTTCAGAAAATTTATCAAGACATGACTGCTGGAGTAGAAAATTGTCAGAAAAATTGTCAATATTTCGGTGTTTGTGGTGGAGGAGCAGGCAGTAATAAATATTGGGAAAATGGTACATTTAATTCCACAGAAACCACCGCTTGTAAATATCGGATTAAAGTAATTACTGACCTAGTATTAGATGAGTTAGAAAATTCCTTGGGTATTGCCGGATAATACTTAAAAATACTATAGCCATAAGAAATCATTCGTGAAACAAAACTCTAGGGTTTTGCTCTCCAAATCTCTTGGATCTTGGGTTTGGAGACCAAACCCCTACGATAAAATCTTACAACTTATTTAGGATTGCTATATTTGGTTACAAACCAAAAAAATAACCAGAAAATTTTATCATCTTTGCAGTTATTTTAAAATAGTTAAGTGGCTATTTAACTTTTTTGCTTATGGTCAAATATTCGACTTTCCAGAACTTTTTCATTATGGAATTTTGCCACAACCAATTTAGGATTGCTATATGATATCGAATGTTAGTTCAATAATTAATAATTAACAATTACCTCTTCTTTTCAAGAAGAGGATTGTTTGAAAGGGAAATTCTTTTCTTTTTTCTCATTTAAAGGAGAGGCTTTAAACCTTGATTTTTTGGTAAATATTTATAGCAGTTTTCATGTTTTTAGAGTACAGAGATTTTGGTTGAAAAGAAGAAGGCTCATATTATCTAGGAGAGAAGGAAGAAGTTTTGTAGTCTACCTTTGTCAAAACCGCTATAATATCAAATCTGTTTGATTGGAGATAAAAAAATTATCCAATCGTCATAACTACTAAATCTTGATGATTCTCTCTCCTCCTGACTCCTGACTCCTGACTACTGAAGAGTTAACCAATCTATAACTGTTTAACTGGATTTGATATAACTACTAAAAAGTAATCTATGAAAAATATAATCCCTAATTCCAAACCAGGCAAAGCCGAACTTATTCCTATCACTTCAATGCAAAAATATTTAGTGAAAGAAGGTTACTTAATACCAGGCATAGTCACAGTAATTTTTGTCGTTTTGATGTTCGTTTCCGTGGGAATACCAAAATTATATGAATGGTTAATAGCAAGTTATATTTCTGGTGCAGCTTTCTATTTTGTCTACCGTTTGTGCGATAAACCTAAACCTTGGTGGGTATTATTTGGCTCCGGTTTTGCTACCTGTGTAATTTTAGCCAGCCCGATTTTACTTCTATTTATTATTGTATTTCGTGGTATTCTGCCTGGTAATGTTTCAGATAATTTGGAGCAATTAACTTTTCCTGCTTTATTCATTAAAATGTTTTTTGGGGCAGGATTAATGGAAGAATTGCTCAAAGCATTACCCGTATTTGGTTGTATGTGGCTAGGACATAGGTTGCGCAGTCCCCGCAGAGAACAAGTGGGAGTCTCGGGACCTTTAGACGGCATTTTAATTGGTACTGCTTCCGGCGTTGGCTTTACAATGTTTGAAACCTTGGGTCAATATGTACCTGGAATGGTAGAAAATGTCACAGAATTATTAGGGGAAGGGCTTTTAGGATTAGGAGTAGGCTATTTAGCAGGATTACAACTACTCATCCCTCGAATTCTAGGTTCCATCGCTGGTCACATGGCCTACAGTGGCTACTTTGGCTATTTTATTGGTTTAAGCGTAATTTATCCCCAGGAGCGATGGAAAATTTTAGGAGTAGGTTATCTAACTTCCTCTTTGTTACACGCTTTGTGGAATTCTACTGGAGATAGTTTGATAATTTTAGCCACAGTAGGTGCAGTTTCTTATGCGTTTTTTGTCTCAGCAATTTTAAAGGCAAAAGAAATATCAAAACTTCTGATATAGCGCTACGCATTAAGGTTAGGAGATTTTAAATCCTGTTTGCGCAGCATTCCGTAGGAAAACCCTTTTACTGTCTACTGTTCCCTGTTCCCTGTTCCCTGTTCCCTGTTCCCTAGCGCGTAGCGCTATAAAACTTTAGATAAGAAACAGAAAAACGATCGCCCTACTCAACGAAGTTAGAGCGATCGCTTTTCAAACTTAATATTAACTTTTAGCTTTTAGGAGTTATCTTAATCTTGAGGTCATCAAAACTCATATTTAAGAACTCACCTTTCACAGGCACATCTATTAAAAAGCCAATCTTAGACCCCAAGTTAGGATCGTTATCTGCAAAAGTATAGTTAAAAGACCATTCTTTTATTTCTGTCCATTCAGGGCGAGGCTTTGAACTAGATGTTTCGACAGCAGTGGTAAGTAATGTACCAGGATTTTCTTTATCTCCTCCCACAGTCAAACCAATATAATCAGCATGAGCAAGTTTCGCTGGTACTCCATTCTCATCTATTGGGTGATTGAAGTTACAGACATTAATAGTTACAGCGTAATCCCCAGCAACTAAGGGAAAATCGAAATTAACAAAGGCTTTTCCTCCGTATTTAGGAAAACTATTGGCCATCCCTAGAGTGTATGCACCAGCAGTAGAGCTGCAACCACTCATTCCATCAGGTTTGAAATGATCATCTGAGCCGACAGTCCAATCACCATCATCTTCTATATCATTTTCGATGACGATAACTTGTTCTTGAGCAGCAGCTATAGTTGGATTAATACCGAAGCAAGTCAATGCTAGTAGCACTGAAATTACCCATGCCAGTATTGATTTCATCTTGGAGTCTCCAGTTTTTGTGGTTTAAATGCTTAGGTAGTGTTTTCATTCTATGTTGATAGAGTTGAATAACCCAATCCTTAACCCATCTGGGGTTGCACTTAATTACTAAGTAACTTTTCCTGATACATAATTATAAAAATTTAATATTTTCTTTATAAATATAAATTACCCTAAATTTTTTAACTTCCCTTCGGGGAAGTCAAAGCTCTCCCGCAGGGGAGCGTCGTATGGGAAAGCCAGGACCAGGATTCGGATACCTTTATAAGCTAAACGTTCATAAGCCGTTGACAAGCTAGAAGGATTTTGTTATTGTAAAGCTCAACACAGGGGGAGGACATCACCTCTGTCTAAACAGCGGTCAGGGTTTCCCAGACTGAAGAATCTCGCTTTTTCCCGTAAGGGCAACGTCGGGAGTATGTCAATTATATCAGGGCTTATGCAGCCAAACAAGAAACCAGGTTTATTGCCCTGATGATTATTTTTTGCTCTCAGGAAATTTTCTCGACCGACCCAGTTGCTGCGTAAGTCCTGTCTATTAAACTCCCTACTGGTTTAGCATTACCAAAAATTTCTTAATTCAGCCAGTCGGCGATCGCCTCTATTTGGTCTGTTGATAATAAAGGTGGGTTATGACCACAAGGAAAATGCTTCACAGTTATTTGAGGATAAATAGATTGCATTTTCTCAATAGTTTCTGGCAACAACAGATAAGATTCTTCACCATGTAACAGCAATACAGGAGAACTTACTGATGACCAAATTTGCCAAAAATCAACTGGTTTTAGTTCACCTGTACTAACTCTAAACATATCTATAATAGACAAATCGTAGTGTAATTGATATTTGCCTTCGGAAGTCTTTTTAACAGTATATTTAGCTATATGTTCCCATTCTGAATCAGTCAATGCACCATAATCAGAATAAAATTCTCTAACATATTCTGTTACTTGAGTCAAATTCTCAAAATCAGGATTTCCTTGACTTAAATATTTTCCAGCCCAACGTTTTAAACTTTCAGGAACAATCTCTGGACCAATATCATTCATAACTAATCTGTTAATTAGAGAATTTTTTTGAGAGGCAATAAACATTCCAATTAAACCCCCCATTGATGTTCCTACCCAATCAATATTACTGAGATTTAATTGATTAATTAAAGTCAAAATATCTGAGATATAAAGAGGTAGACCATAATCAGATGAATTGGATAACCAATCACTTTTTCCTCTACCTACTATATCTGGGCAAATAATTCGATATTTTTCTTGCAAAGCAGTTGCTAAATAGTCAAAATCTCTCCCTGTACGACTAAAACCATGAACACAAATTAACACCCTTTCATTATGAGGATTACCCCATTGAGTATAAGCTATCCTATGCTGACCTTTCGGGTTTTTACATTCTATATATTCGTAATTTACCATTATCTTTTTCTATCCTAGTTATCTGTAAATCCTCGTTAAAATTATTGTTTTCTCTTCTTATCCTGCAAATTTGAAACTCAACCATTAAGCATTCAGATATTAGCAGTCAGCAATCAGCTTTTTTTGTGAAGGTATTAAAACAATTTACTTGAAGATTTATGGAATTAAAATGTGCTTTCAACTCTACCATAAAATCATATTTTAGTGCTTCACAAATGCCATCTGAGTGCCTGTATTTGTGAATCTAATTACCGATAAAAGAGTTACGAATTAGGAGGCTCACTGATGGTTATTGGCGTAGCATTACGCAGGAAATGCTTACCGAATAATTAATAGTTAATCATTAATAGTTGATAGTCAATTAATTATTCATTCAACAATTCAGGTTCAAAGCCTCCCATTTTAAGGGGATAAATCAAAAATTTTCCTTTGAGTTAATCCCCTTCTTTTAAGAAGTGGTAATTATTAGTTATTAATTGTTAATTGTTAATGACTGAACAATGGATAATTCATCGTTAGATAATTGATAATTAATCAATTAGGCTTAATTGCCTTTCCTAATAATTTATAATAAACAATTGATAATGAAATAGTTTTTTAAATATCTAATTTTCTCTCCCTATTTCTATCTAACTTGTTCACCTCCCCTAATTATCAATTATCCATTATTCATTATCCAACTCCTGATAAAAACTAAATAACTGCCTAGCTAAAGCTGTATTTGTATACTGACTCATTGCCTTATCATAACCTTTTTGCCCCAAACTTTCAGTTAATTCTTTTTGTTCCATTAACTGCATTAAACGGTCTTTTAATTCTTCAACATTTCCCTCTGGAAAAACCAAACCAGCATCCCCAATTACATGAGGAATTTCTCCAGAATCAGAACCTATTACAGGAACTCTACAAGCCATTGCCTCAATTAAGACATGACCAAATTGTTCTTTCCAACCAACAGAAGTTAAAGTTTTAAATTTATAAGTAGTTTCTGATGGCAAAACCAAAGTATTCATCAGATTAATATATTTTTGTACATGGTCGTGAGGCACACTTTCTACGAAAATTAGCCTATCTTTAATGCCTAATGCTGTTGCTGTTTCCACCAAAGTTGTTTGTAATTCACCCCTACCCAATAACAACAATTTCCAATTTTTTTCCTGTAAACCTGCTAGAGATTTAGTTAAAGTTAATAATCCTTTTTCCTCAACAAAACGACCCACAAAACCAACCACAAAATCATCAGCTTGAATCCCTAAACTCTCTCTTAATTCTGTTTGAGGTTCTGGTTTAAATAAAGTTTCATCTACTCCTAATTGAGGCATAACTTTTATCGGACCTTTGTAACCTCTATCTCTTAAAATATCTTCCCCATCCTTATTACCTGCAACAATTCCATCAGTATTTCTGAGGTTATAACCTTCTAACAAAGAAATAGGAAATTTCAGTTCATAAGGTAAATTCCACCAAGTGAAAAATAAATTTTTAGCCTTGAGTCCTAAAAGCTTATTAAAAGTAATAAACTGAGCATAAGTCAAAGCCTTAGAACCCTGTTCTACTTGAATAATATCTGGCTTAAATTTTCGGAGCAAACTAATTAAGTCAGGACCGAAAGTTAGTAAAGCTTGATTATTTTCACTGTAATTAGAAATAGGTACTACTTGAAAAGAACCCTCATCAATAAATTGGGTTTCAACTATTTGACTTTGTACCCCTTTTGGATTCCAACGTTGAGGTACAACAACCGTAACTTCAATACCAGGTTCAAGTTTAGCTAAAGCGCGTAACTTTTCCCGATTAAGGTCAACAATATAGGTATGGCTAGCTATTAATATTCTCATGGTTTTTATTGTATAAAATTGTATAATTTAGTATTTATCAAACAGTATATAAGTACCTGGTCATAATTGAAATAATGTGAATTGGAGGAGTCAAGAGTCGTAGGGGCGATTTCGTTTCCTGCGGAATGCTGCGCAAACCGAATGCTGTCGCTTTCCGCGTAATTAGGAGCATTCCCTAGGAAATCGCCGATACAGGATTCAGAATGGTTTTAGTAAATTTACTTGTTGTAATTATTTTAAGTTTAATTTTTCCTACCTACTAAGTAGGTAGGAAAAATTTTAAGTTAGGATTTTTAATTCAGTTTTTTCCTTTCTAAAATATCTATTTTTCCAATAAAAAAATCTTTCCTAATTCTGACTTACTTTATGTTATTTTTCATCCCTGGTTATGTCTAACCAAGCTACTAAATCAGATATATTTTTGAAATTCAACATTGCTTGAATTAATTGTTCTAATTCCCTTTTAATATCTCCAAGACTCAAAAACTGTTGTAACTCCGAAATTATTGCTATAGAATGGAATAGGTAACAGTAAGAAAAACATTTCCCCTGATTTGATTTATCATCACTTTATATCCTAAATAACCCTTTCTTTGGATTAAATTATCCATTATCCATTATCCATTATCCATTATCCATTATTAATTACTTTGTCGAGTATAAATTTGACCGTCATCCCAGATAGATTTAATCCTTGTTTGAACCGCACTCAAAAAACCAAGACTATAAAAACTGCCACGAGTAATTATTTTGATAGGAGAACCACCTTTATAACAAGGTGGGTTGCCCAAAACATGACAATCAAATAATTTGGCAAAGAAACGCAAACATTGATTAGGAGTGAGATTTTTTAACCCCATAAAAAAGTGATTGTGATAGAAAGTAACTTGATACTTTAGTGACCTTGTAGAAATATCATGGCAACCTCCACTTTCTTCACCCAAGTGAACTAAAGAAGCTTCTGGGTCAAACCAAATCTGATAACCAGTTTGTCGCAACCTCAAACAAAAATCCGACTCTTCCCGTACTGCACTACCACGAAACCGCTCATCGAAACTCAGGCCATACTTAGTAAAAATCTCTCGGCGATAGGACATATTGCAGCCTCTTGCTGAGATGACTCGTTGAGCTTTAACCGTATGTACCAGATCGATATGATACCAAGCAATACCGGGGTCTGATGCTTCTGGAGGTAAATCCTCTATTTCCAACTCTCCACCAGAATCTCCTAATTTCATCCGGTCAAATACTCGTCCTGCAACTGCCCCTATCTCTGGGCGATCGACATAGTTACGAGCATGGGCAGCCAAAAAATCTGGTTCCATACGGACATCATCATCAATAAAAAGGATTATTTCCCCACTACAATGTCTAACCGCATAATTTCTTGCCCCTGGTAAACTTGCCCAAGTCAGATGGAACAATTTAATTTTTCCAGCATTAGCTTGTTCTTCTAAATAAGCTTGAGTTTCTGGTTTATGAGTCGCAGTTTGGTCAACTACTAAAATTTCAAAATTAGGGTAGTCTTGCTTAATAAGATCTGCTATGGTATCTACTAGAGGTTCTTCCCGATTATAGGTAGGAATAACAACGGAAATGGGAATAGTTAATTGTTGATTTTCTAGGGTTAGAGATTGTGCGTTCATTTTTCTCCTTCTTATTTACTATTTTCCATTTCTTCTTCAGCTTTGATTCTTGCCTGTTCCTGTTTATCAATTTCTGGTAGCCTCATAACGACTCCAGCAAAATACCAATAATAAACCGCAACTGGGTCTACATCAAGAGGGTAATAATAAGTGTTATAACTAATAATCATAACAAAAACCCAATAGCTTGCACCCAAACTGCGTAGATTTTTATCTTTAACTGACCGATAAGCTTTAAAACCAGCAACAGTAACACTTGTTAATAGGACTAACATTGCAATTGCGCCTATAGGTCCTATTTCATACATTAACTTAGGATAATAAGTCTCAATTAACCTAGTTTTAGCAAAAACTCTAGTTGAGTTAGTAGCTCGCCCTACTCCATTACCAAAAACTCCATCTTGTCCATGACTAGATTCCTCAAATTGTTGGGCAATAAAAGCAGTGGGTGGTGAAGCTTGCCACCTACTCACAAAACTATCTATCCGCTCTTGAACAACTGCGGGATTTGATACTATTACCCCTCCCAGTACAACACCTAGTCCAATACCAATAGGAAGAAACCGTTTGAGGTTAGCTACCTGACCTGTTAAGACTAATAGTATTATTGTTACTGTGGGAACTAAAGCTAGAGCAATTCTTTGACCGCTAATAGCTGCATTAACAAAAACTACTGCCATTCCAAATAAACCTGCTATTCGCCAGACGGGAGAGGGATCGCAAAAAGCAACTGCAAAGGTAAAGGCAGCATTGGAAATCAAAAACCATCCCCACTGCCAAGGTGCAACAAAGGTACCAGGCAAACGAATTACACCCTGACTGGGGCTAAATAGTAGAGCACCTCCTATTAAACATTTAGCTTCTAGGGTTGCCTTAAATAATTGGTCTCCAGTAAAACCACGAGTACCGTTACACTTTCCAGATGCAAGGAATTGGTACTGTACCATACCAAGTAAACAGCAGATAATAGCCAGAATTACTGTAAGACGGGCAGCAAATAATAACTCTCTTTTACTTTTAAGTTTATAATAAGCCCCTGTAATTAGAGGTACATAGCCAAGCATTACTTTAAGTCCCAATATTCCCTGTGCAATGAATTGATCGGGTTTCTTGGATTGGTTAAGTACAACACCTGGTCTGGGTGGAGGTGGATTAAACTGTCTAGCACCATTAACAAATATTAGGGTGATTAGACACAACCCCAATAAAAAGTACAGGGGATTTTTCATTGCCTTGGGAATAATAAATGGATTTCCTGTCTTTTTGCACCACAGGCCAACGGCAATTATTGCAGGAATATAAAACCCATCTTTTGCTAACTGAAATATTGGACTTCCGCCACCAATCCAGTAAGTTACGGTACCAGCAAAGGGCATATAGATCATAAATCCCCAAAGCCCCAACATTGGATACTTGAAGGAAAGAGCTAAAACTGCTACACCACCACCACCAGCAAGAGCTATTTTTGGGTCTGCTACAAAAAATAATGTTATCCCAATAACAGCACCCAAGCCACCATAAGTAACCAGAGCGCCGATGACTTCCTGAATTTGTTTAGCCCTTTGACGCTTTCTGGCAGCTAGCTCTTTTTTGCTAATCTGGGGAGCAGCAGCTTTGCCTTTCTTTTTTGATTTGCTTTTTAATTTTTTTTTAGACTTTTGTTTTGTTGGCATTGTTGAGTCAGTTTTAACTAGCTATCAGCTTTTAGCATTCAGATATCAGCTTTGTAAGCTTGGGGTTAAAATCCCCTTCTAAACTTGAAAAAAATAATCTTGCTGAGTGCTGAGTGCTGAGTGCTGACCGCTTTTTCAAGCCAGATGTTGCTGGACTGCTAAAACTAAGTTCTCAGTCCAAGAGTTTGCTAGTTCAGCATTAATTGCTTCTACCATAACTCGAATTACTGGCTCTGTGCCAGAGGCTCGGACTAATACCCGCCCAAAATCTGCTAGAGCTGTTTCTGCTTCTTCAATAGCTCTGACTAATGGTTCGCAGTTTTTCCAGTTCGCTCGGCGATCGCGGTCTTCAACCCGGACATTTCGGAGCAATTGGGGATAGGTCTGAAAGCTTTGGTCTACTAATTCTGCTAGAGAAACTCCAGAATTTTTAACTAGAGTGGCCAAATGCAAGGCCGTCATTAGACCATCTCCTGTAATGGCATAGTGGGGACAGAGAATATGTCCTGATTGTTCTCCACCTAACATTGAACCTGTGCGCTCCATTTCTGCATGAACATATTGGTCTCCCACTTTAGTCCGTAACATTTGTCCACCCTGTTTCTGCCAAGCACGTTCAAAGCCTAAATTTGCCATGACAGTAGTAACAATTAAATTGTTTGGTAGTAAGCCTGCTTTACTTAAGCTTTGGCCCCAAAAATAGAGAATATAATCTCCATCAATAGAACGACCTTGAGAATCTACTGCTAATACTCGGTCAGCATCTCCATCAAAGGCAAATCCCATATCAGCTTGATTTTCTATTACTGCTTGTTGGAGAGTATGAAGATGGGTCGAACCACAGTTAACATTGATCAGATCGCCGTTTGGTTGGTCATGTAAACAAATAATTTCTGCCCCCATTCCCTGAAAAACTTCTGGGGCAGTATGAACTGCTGCCCCCCAAGCTAAGTCTAGAACTATTTTCATTCCCTGCAAATATCGTGGTGTTAAAGGAGAATGTAGAGATGCTTGGTAGTCTTTGACTAATTCTGGTCTATGGTAATGCTGTCCCCAGTTACTATGGATGGTGGGAAAATCCGCCGTTCCTCTAATTCCAGATTCTATCTGTTTCTGTAATTCTGGAGGGAGTTTTGTACCGTCGGAGCCAAAAAATTTAATTCCATTATCTTCGGGTGGATTATGACTAGCAGAAATCATTACCCCGCCTATTGCTTCTGAAACGCTAGTAAGATGGGCAACACAAGGAGTAGGGCATAAACCTAAATTCCAAACTTCTAAGCCTGCTGCTGTTAAACCTGCTGATAGAGCCATGGCTAACATATTGCCAGAGTTTCTGGTATCTTGACCCATAATTATCGGGCCGGGGTTTGGAGAATATTGGCTCAATACTTGTCCAGCCCAAAAACCTATTTGCAGGGCTAAGGGGGCGGTGAGTAGTTCTCCTGCTTTGCCTCGGATGCCATCTGTACCGAATAAGGGGGTTGTGGGCAGTGAGGTGTTGTTCCAAGGCAATGTTGTTGTTATTGCTTTGGGTGATAAGTTAAAGGTGTTTTGTCCGTAAGTTGGTTTGAATGATGGTGTTGCTACCATAATTTTCACTCCTCGTCAATATTTAGTTATTCTCACTCTCAACAAAGAGAATAGCACCTCCGGACTTAATACTAAATAATGAGGTGGGGTGGTGGGGTGATGGGGTGATGGGGTGATTGAATATAGTTATAAACATACACTGTATAACTGGATTCTATCTCAATCTTTATGGTTATTGATTAAATTTTGGTGATTTTCACTCATATATTCTTCTCACTAAAGAAGTCTTTTGTAGGTTGGTTTTCTTGATCTACAACATTCCTTATTCCTTTTGAGCTGGGAAACAATACTTTTTAGTTTAATTAGTTGAATAAAAAATCATGTATATAGGCGAAATACTCCTATTAGATTATATGGTATCACAATTTTTTTGAGGATGCAACTGAAAGTCTTTTGACGCGCGACTTTTTTAGGGAGCTTGGCAGAATGAAAATGTTTTTGGCTCTGCACTTAAGAGGGAGGGCTGGAAAGATTTGATGAGGAAAAAACAAGCATCTGTAGTCAAGTAAGTTCTACAAGATGAAAATATTTCTGGTACTGCTTCTTGGAAAAATTCCTGAATATTTTAATTGAATAAAAAGTCATGTGTATATACGAAATAGCCCAGTCAAACTTTAGGATATCACAATTTTTGTGAGGATGCAACCGAAAATCCTTTCTTTGACAGGCGATTTTTTTCAGATACCTCTTAGAATGAAAAAGATACCAAATAGCTTCTATTCTCCCACCATCCCATCACCCCATTTCTGAATTATCTCCCTAGTAGCTAAACCAGTTTTTTCCCAACTAAACTCTTTAGCTCTAGCCAAACTTAAGGTTGAGAGCCTCGATCGCTCCCCCCCATCTTTAGCAATAATATTCATCCCATCAGTTATTTCTCCCACATTTTTTGGGTTAACCAAAATAGCAGCATTTCCAGCAACTTCTGGCAGAGATGAAATATTAGAAGTAATAACAGGAGTACCACAAGCCATTGCTTCTAATACTGGAAAACCAAACCCTTCCCACAAACTAGGAAAAACCAGAGCGATCGCCTGATTAATTATTTTGGGTAATTTTGAATAAGGAACATAGTCAAGAAATTTGACTAATTTTGTTAAACCTAATTCTTTAATTTGAGTTTTTAATGTTGGCGTATAGACATTATCTGTAGGTCCGGCAAGCCATAATTCATACTCAGAAAAATTAGGCAAATTAGCAAAAGCTTCTATCAACCGATGCAGATTTTTATAATGGTCGTGGCGACCTAAATAAAGAAAATAATTTTGCTTAGGTAAGTCTAAAAATTGGAATCTTTGAGAATCATAACCTAAAGGAATAGGAGTAATTTTTTCAGGTGGTATTTGGAAAAAATCAGTAATATCTTTTGCCGTAGCTTGAGAATTACAAATAATATGTTCTGCCTGACTTAATACTTGGGGAATATAATATTTGAAATAAGCAGTTAAGCGAGAACCAGGTTTAGGAAAACGTAAAGGAATTAAATCGTGAGCCATCACAATATAACGACACTGAGAAAATAATGGCGCTTCTGGAAGAGGAGAAAAAAGTATATTTCCTTGTAATTTTTTATAGATATTTGATAATTGAAATTGAGTCCATAATAATCGTCGTAAATGACCTTTAGTTCCTTGAGCGGGAGTCATATTATTAGGGATTATATGGCAGTTAAAATTAGGAATATTATTAGGAACTAATAAAGTAGGATTAAGTTGTTGAAGTTGTGGCAGGATGTTATTAGCATAGATCGATATTCCTGTTGGTTCTGGGATTAATACTGATAAATTAATAAGAAGTTCATTAGACATTTATAATTAGAGCCAAAAAATTTAAATTGTGTAGGTTGGGTTGAAGAACGAAACCCAACATTATATTTTACTATTTGATAATTTATTGGTAGTTAAACTAAGGCTAATATAGTTGGTTTGAGGAATGTTAGCTCCGCTTATCCACAGGATAAAACCAACATTTCAGTTAAGGATTTTTTGGGCAAAGTTGTAATATCTAAAAGCCCATCTTTAGGTTGCCAATTAGAGGAATTTTTGTCTCATCTGAACCCTATTGAGATTTTGTTGGGTTTCACTTTGTTCCAGCAAACCTACGATTATCTACAGGTAAAATAATAGCTTTGATCGATATTTAACAATCTGTCGTAACCAACCATTTTAGATTATCTTGGTTTTCACTTCGTTCTACCCAGCCTACGATTATATCTGATAAATTTCCCAATGGCTTTGAGTTTAGCACCAGCTATTTTATAATTTATTGGTAGGTAAAATAAAGCTCCTATAGTAATTCTGAGTAATCTATATATTAAAACTAATTTATTTGTATGTTTTTCTAAACTCAATAGATAGCTATAGATGCTATACTCAAGTTTTAATTCTGGTTTTTTATTGGTAATAGAAGATGGTTGATGAATTACAGATATTGTTTTAGTGATGGCTATTTTATGACCTTGTTTTATATAACGTCTACAAAAGTCAAAATCTTCATAGTATAAGAAATAATCTTCATCAAACTGAGGGCATTTTTCAAAGTTTTTGAGGTTAATTAACATACTGCATCCTGTCACCCAATCTGTGATTGATGTTTCTGTGTTTGAAAGAGATTCATTTGCAATTATTTTGCCAGTTTCAGGAATAAATTTTCCGCCACCAAACCAAACTTCACCTGTGGGTTCGTAGACAGTTGTTCCTAATATAGAAATTTCTGGATGAGTTACTAAGAAATGATCTGCTTTTTCCAGAGAATCAGGTAATAAATAAGCGTCAGGATTAATTAACCAAACTATTGCTTGGGAATTTTGGGTATAAATCCAATTTAATCCTAAATTACAGGCTTTACCATATCCTAAATTATTTTCTGAGTTGATAATAATTATAGTATTTTCTTGGAGTTGATAAATAGACTTATCATCGGTCGAGTTATTAATAATTATAATTTTTTGAAATAGGTAGGAAGTTAATTGAATTGAATTGATTAATTTTTTAATTAACTCAGTTGAATAGTAGTTAACTGTGAGAAAGTAGATAGTCTTTATATTAGTTTCTCCTTCGGGGAGGGTTGAAAGTTTAGGATAAACCGGGTTTTTTCACAAACAAACATTGTCTAATTAGAAATTATCCTAATAAAAACCCGGTTTCTTAGGGGTGAAATTAGGCGTGGGAAAATTTAATTTCAGTTATTAGTTAGCTATACTAATCCTAAATGATTCGTGAAAAAAAAATGTAGGGGTTTGGTTTCAAACCCAAGGGAAAAACGGATTTGGAGAACAAACCCCTTTCGATAAAAGGAGAAGTTTGAAATGAATATAGCCTTTAAAAGTTGGCTTTTATAGTCAAATTCAATTTACCTGATTAATAAAGGTTTTCTTTCAAACTAAAATAAATAGCTGACTGCTGAATGCTTACTGCCTAATCATGTTAATTCTATTTGACTATCATCTCCGATCAGAAACCGTAATGCTTTAGGACGTTGTGGAGCATTAATTAGTTGGGCACGACGACCGAGTAAACTATCAACAATACGTTGATGAATTTCAATAATTTTTGCTCCTTGTAATATGACACTGTGTTCTAGGTCAACATCAATTAAAGTGACATTATCGGCAATACTACTATAAGGACCGATGAAACAATTTTCTAGGTGACAGTTATCACCTATAATTACAGGACCTCTAACGCTACAATTAATTAGTTTTGTATTTTCACCAATTTTTACCCGTCCAATAATTTGACTTTGGGAATCTATTTCTCCATTTACTGAATTAGTTATACGAGTATCTAAAATAATTTGATTGGCACTAAGTAAATCATCTTTTTTACCTGTGTCTAACCACCAACCTTCTAAAGTTCGTGCTTCAACAGAAATTTCTTTATCTTTTCCATAAGTTTGTTGGTCAATTAAATATTGAATAGCATCAGTAATCTCTAATTCTCCTCTAGCTGAAGGTTTGATATTAGCAATGGCATTATGTATTTTATTAGAAAAGAAATATATACCTACAAGTGCTAAATCTGATGGTGGAACTTTAGGCTTTTCCACCAATCCTAAAACTCTTCCTTTTTCATCTACTTTTGCTACACCAAAAGCTGTGGGATTGGGAACTTTTCGTAACAGAATTAAAGCATCTAACTCTTCCTGTTTAAAAGTATATAAAAATTGATCGAGCTGACTTTCAATGATATTATCTCCAAGATACATTATGAAAGGAGAATCTCCCAAAAATGGTTGAGCAATTTTAACAGCGTGAGCTAAACCCGCAGGTTGTTCTTGGAGAATATAAGTAATTTTAGCTCCGAATTTTTCGCCGTTTCCTGTTAATTCTTGTACCTCTTTTCCAGTTTCTGGACTAATAATAATTCCAATGTCAGTAATACCTGCTGCAACAATACCTTCAATCCCATACCACAAAATAGGCTTATTAGCAACTGGTACTAATTGCTTTGCTCCTGTATAGGTAAGAGGACGTAGCCTTGTTCCTTTTCCACCAGAGAGAATTAATGCTTTCATGTTAATTTACTATTAGGGGTTTTTGCGGTAGTTTGCGTTTTTGGGGCTAATTTTTTTCCAGTCTAACATAAGGTTGATTGGCAATCAATTGTCATTTTAATAAGCAAGAAGGAAGAAGGAAGAAGGAGTAAATATTGAAAAAAAAGGAAAAATGATAGATATAGCAATCCTAAATTGGTTTTGACAATTTTTATGATAGTTAGTTTGAGCTTAAAATCTTTAAAATTATGACTCCTGTACGGGCGAATTCCTGCGGAATGCGGAGCAAACGCTCCCCCCTACAACCAAAATATTACAGCTATGCAGAGGATTGCTATATAGCTATCTAATATAAATTGGAGCAGCTATTTTTAAGTATCTATTTCTAGATGTAACTTTTTGTAGCGTTGTTTTTTTTGAAGTGGTATTAAAGACCTGATAATTGTATTTCATGTTAATGAAAATAACTATAACTTATTGCTAATGGTAGAAAAGAATTTTATCTAAGCATTCAGCCATCAATTATTAGCAGTCATTTCTAAAAGTGGAAGACAAATTTTCCTATTCACCTCATACTATTACTCCTAAAAAAAGATATAGCTTGCCCATTATATATCTCCAGAAAAGAGGGAACAGGGAACAGGGAACAGGGAACAGGGAAAAGTAAATAAAGAATAGATAATTTATGGATGATAATTGATTTGATTTTTAATTTTTGGAGATGTCTATTAGATATCTCATATTTTGATAGACTATAAACATTAAGCCGTCAGCTATTAGCCATTAGCTTCAGATATGTAGGAAGTTAGATGAGAATATTGAAACACTTAAATTCTTGCTTAAATAAGGTTTAAAGCAGATATGAAAACCTTAAATATCCATAGTAAATCTGTTTAATGCTTTAACAAAAAAGCTGATTGTTGACTGCTAATAGCTGTTTGCGCAGCATTCCGCAGGAAATGCTTACGATACACTTTTGAATACTTACATTTTTTTTGCTATCTTTATGCTATCTCAATTCCGATAGCATCAGTATTGTCAAGAATAAGGAATAATAAAAAATGCTTTAAACCCCGAAAAAACTTAAATTTATTATACATATTAAGCCTTGGCTTTATACAAAATAAACCAGCGGAAATGAGCTGAACATAGTTTCCTATAACATTTTTTCAGTAATCATCATAAACATGAAAAAATCCTCTTTCTTAAAATTATTAAATACTGAATTTAATTCACAGTATAGCTTTCTAATTAATAGCATAATTTTTTTGACTGTAGTTTTGATAATTCTCTCCATAACATCAATATATGTATCTAACGAACATACAATTTATTGGTGGGATTTTGTCGGATATCAGAATGCTGCGAATAATTTAACAAATTTATTTCGAGTATCCACTCAAAGAGCTATTGATGATATTTTAGGTTCCTTATCCCAACAAAAAAATTATCTAATTACACTACCATTAATTCCATTTTTATATATTTTTGGCAACCACAGAATTATTTATATCCTCAGTCTTAATCTTATCTATTTATTACCATTTAGTTTATTGATAGGAGCAATAGCTACAAAATTAATTCCGACTAATTCTCAATGGGTATTTTGGTCAACAGTAGCGATCGCCTTACTAATACCTATGAGTTGGAGTCCGACTTTAAGAGGATATCCCGATATAGGAGCGACTTTACCCATTTTATTGGCAATTTTGTTTTACATAAAAAATATTAGATTAACCGCTTGGTGGCAAATTCCTATTATTGGATTTTGTTTAGGCATATCTATAGTTTTAAGACGACATTTTGCCTATAGCGCCATAGCTTTTCTAGCTGCTATTAGTTGTCAAACTATGATTAACTTTTTGATAACTTTCAAATCTAGCAAAACTTCCAAGAAAAGACTTTTAGAAAGCGCCATAAAAATTAGTCTGATTTCCCTAACATCATTCCTAACAATATCAATATTTGCCTGGGGTTTTATCCAAAGTTCTCTAACAGAAAATTATCGAACTCTTTATGCAGCTTGGAGCTTATCAATACCCGACATATTCTGGCGTTATAGCTGTTTCTATGGATTAATAACCTTACTATTAATTGCCATAGGATTTTCTGTAGGAGTTCTGAGAAAATTTTTAATTCCATCTACTACTATTTTTCTCTTATTATTCGGAATATTTTCCGTAGCTGAATGGTTAATTTGGCTGCGCTATGGCAACATTCATTACACCCTACATTTAACCCCAATAATAGTTTTAGGAATCACCTCATTTATCTGGATAACCATTCATACTTTTCCAGGCAAAACCAAATTAATAATTCTCAGCATTACCGGAATATATTTAATTATTAATCTCACCCTTGGTTTAACACCACTCGGCAAATTCAATAACCCCCTACGACCATTATTTGCCAGTAACTTTTCCCCATTAACTCGTTCCGACTACAACGAAGTTTTGCGTTTGACCGACTATCTAAATAAATTAGCACCAAATCGAGAATTAGTATATGTAGCTGCTTCCTCAAATCAATTTAATGCCAATATTATTAGAAACTCGAACCGGATAATTAATCCTCAAAATTGGTCGAACTTAAGAGCAATAAGTAAACCACATATTGACACCCGTGATACTTACCCATTGCCAGAATTATTAGCAGCACAATATATAGTTATTGCTCATCCATTTCAGAAAGTATTATTAACTGATGAACAAGTATTAAAACCAGGACAACAAGATTTAGTCAAATTGGTCTATGATGCTTTTACTCAAAATTTACCCATTAGTCAAGACTTCCAAAAATTGCCAGAAGAATTTGTTCTAGACGGAGGAGTAACTATTAGTTTTTATCAAAGAATTCGTCCGACTTCTATAGCAACTGCCGTACAAACTTTATCAGCAATGCAACAACAAGTTCCTCAACGTCCGGGTAGACAATTAGACTGGATGAGTTTAAGTCAATCTCCTTATATTACTTATAATTATTCGGCAGTTACTCAAGTTTCTGATGATAGTTATAATTTAATGACAGACCCTTCCGATGTTACTAAACAAACATCTAAATATTTTCTCTATTTAGGAGAGTTATCTTCTCCCGTCAAAATTACTGGTAAGCTAAATTTTCTTAATCAAGAATGTAATGGTTTATCTCTTAGCTTTTCTCTATTAGATGAGCAAGGAAATTTGCTTGATACAACTGCTAAGAATTATTTTCCAGGAGTTACCTCAGATTTGATTTTTTCTCTTGCGGGTAAAAATCCTGTTTATCTACTTCTGGAAAATTTGAGTATTGAAAGTAATAAGTTAACTGATAAATGTGGATGGATAATTAATAATCTAGTTGTTGATGAGTAAAGAATGTTTTCTGGAGATAAAGACTGATAATTATTTTCCCGAAGTTACTTCTGATTTGATTTTTTCTGCTGCGGGTAAAAATGCTGTTATCTACTTCTGGAAAATTTGAGTATTTACAGGGATAAATGTGGATGGATAATTCATCTCTGGTGGCGGGGTGCTTTAACAAATGTTATTAACTGTTGCCTATAGAGCAATAGTCAGAAAATTTCAGCATCCATCTCTGGTGGCGGGGTGCTTTAACAAATGTTATTAACTGTTGCCTATAGAGTAATAGTCAGAAAATTTCAGCATTCATCTCTGGTGGCGGGGTGCTTTAACAAATGTTATTAACT